>NZ_DAORSO010000003.1:0-15121 GCF_035443565.1 Ornithinibacter sp.
ACCGCGACACGGTCGCGTCCGCGTGCTTCGAGCACGCCTCCACCAGCGGGGATGTGTCGCTGTGCCTGTACGACGTGACCACGTTGTACTTCGAGGCCGAGCATGAGGACGAGCTGCGCAAGGTCGGCTACTCCAAGGAACGACGTGTGGACCCGCAGATCATTGTCGGGCTGCTGGTGGACCGGGCCGGTTTCCCGTTGGAGATCGGCTGCTGGGAGGGCAACAAGGCCGAGACCGCGACGATGCTCCCGATCATCCGCCAGTTCCAGGAGCGGCACAGCATTGAGGCCATGGTCGTGGTCGCCGATGCCGGGATGCTGTCCGCGGGCAACCTCAAGGACCTGCACGAGGCCGGGCTGCGGTTCATCGTCGGCTCGCGGGCCACGAAGGCCCCGGCTGACCTGGCCTCGCACTTTCGCTGGCACGGGGACGCGTTCACCGACGCTCAGGTCATCGACACCATCACCCCGCGGGTGTCCACCACCACCGCGCGCGGTGTCAACGACGAGAAGAAGCGGGCCGAGCCGGTGTGGGACCCGGGCGTGCACGAGCGGTCGTGGCGGGCGGTGTGGGCGTACTCGGCCAAACGTGCTGCCCGCGACGCCAAGACGCTGACGTTGCAGGAGAACCGGGCCAAGGCCGTGATCGCCGGGGAGAAGGCTGCCCGCACCCCGAGGTTCGTGACCGTCAAGAACGGCTCACGCAGCCTGGATGAGACCTCGCTGGCGCGGGCGCGCCGCGTGGTCGGCCTCAAGGGATACGTCACCAACATCCCCGCGACGGTGATGCCCGCCGGTGAAGTCATCGCCAGCTACCACGAGCTGTGGCACGTCGAAGCGTCGTTCCGGATGAGCAAGAGCGACCTGCGAGCCCGCCCGATCTTCCACCACACCCGCGACGCGATCGAGGCCCACCTGACCATCGTGTTCGCCGCGTTGGCCGTCGCCCGCTACCTGCAAGACGCCACCGGGATGAGCATCAAGAAGATCGTCAACACCCTGCGACCGTTGCAGCAGATCCAAGTTCGCATCGCCGGCCACGAACACCTCGCCCAAGACCCGCTCACCCCCGCCGCGGAAACGATCCTCGACGCCCTCGACCTCAGCGCTCAGTGACACACCCCGGTGGCACGAGTCGGGCGAGATTGCCACGAGGATGCTGGAATGAAGGGTGATGAGAAGGCCGTCGAGGACGCGTTCTGTCGCTGGCTTGCCTCCATGGGTTGGCGGACAGACCGACAGGTCGACTTCGTCGACGTCCTGGCCACAGGGCCGCAAGGGCAACGCCTGTTCTGCGAGGCGAAAGGAAGCAGTCCCGACATCGGCATCGATTGCGACGTCCTTTACGGCCAGCTGCTAAGACGAATGAAGAACGCTGACGACCCGTCGATCCGCTACGCGGCAGTCATCAGAGACGACCCTCGAAGCGTCCGCGCCGTCACACGCGTGCCCTCAGAAGTGCGCGGCGTGCTCAAAATCGACATCTACGCCGTCGCGCTCGACGGCAGAGTGCGCCAGCTGTGAGCCCGGCGACTCGACGAGGAGTTGCGTCCTTTCGCCGCCTGATGACCTGCTTGCTCGTGATCGGCCGGAGGGGTGTAGATGGATCCGTCCCCACCGAGTGCCGTTGTGCTGTCGTCCAGGTCGTGCTGTTGAGCCGACCGGCCGCACGAGCAGCATCGAGCTCCCGATCGCCCCCGATGAAGACAGCCGGCGCGTGGGTCGTTCCTCGGCGCAGTGCCGGAAGTGCGATCCGTGGTCACGGCTCGGGTTCAGGAGCGCTCGGGCAGGGTCAGGCCCGCGGCCCTCGACGAGGTCCGCGAGACGCTGGCACTGCTGCTGGACCGATGAGGTCACGCGAGCATCACGGGTGGACTGCTTGGGTGCGTCCCTTGGCCGCCTGTTCGCCTTACCGATCTGCAACCTTCCGGATGGGGCGGACCCACGGACACAAGCACGAGCATCGAGGTGCGCCGCAACGCCGCGAGAAGGCCATGGCCGCTGGAAGGGCGAGCAGCTCCGCGTGCCGTAGACCAGTCCGTCAGGAGGGCGCGCCGAGTCGGTGTCGCACCACCCTGCGGCGCAGGGTGGGAGACGCCTCGACCTCGTAGCCGGCATCGAGGAAGACCTGGAGCAGCCCGACCGACGCCTCGTCCCAGATCACGGTCTTGCCCGGCGCCGGCTCGGTGGGGTAGCCCTCGAGGACGCGAGCGCCGACCTGCCTGCCGTACTCCACGGTGGCTGCCGCGAGCTCGTACATCAGTCCCTGTCGACGGAAGCCCGGACGCACGACGAAGCAGGTGACCGACCAGACGCCCTCGAGGTCGGGGTCCATCCGCATCCACGACTTCTGCCGGGCCCAGATCCTCGGGTAGTTCTCCCGCGGCTCGACGGCGACCCAACCGGCCGGCTCACCGTCGACGTACCCGACGAGACCCGACGTGGGGCCGCTCGTGCCACAGCCAGCCTGTTCCAGGAGCGCGACGTCGCGCTGCTCCTGGGTCGTGTCGCGCCAGATCCAGCCCGGGACCTTGAGCGCCTGGCAGCGGCACTTGCGGGCGCCGCCGGCGTCGAACACGGCCTCGACGTCCTCGCTCGTCGCGTCGTTGGCCGCTCGCCAGGTGAACTCGGGCACGTCGCGAGACTAGTCCCCGGCCGGGACCGTCTCGTCGTGGCGCTGTCCGGCCCCGCTCACGAGCATGCCGAGCGTGAAGCCGCCGACCAAGATCCCGCCAAGAATCACAAGCACTCCAACATCCATCGGATCAGCCTAGGAAGGAAAAGCCGCAAAGAGGGCGGTACGGACGGCCGGATGTGTCGGGTCGGGCGCGAGCGGCACGGCATGGGATGGTGAGTCATGGTCACCGCTGACGACAACGAGCTGGACGCGTTCTGGGAGATCGCCCGGGAACACGCGAATCTTGGCGGCGTGCCCGTCTTCTCCGGCCCGGACCCGGTGAGGACGCTCCGTCCCCCGGCGTGGGCCTTCGGTGCCACGCCCGAGCAGGCCGACGAGCTGCTCGGCCTGGTCCTCGACGGGACGAAGACCGCCACCGCCAGCTCGCACGCGGACTACGTGGCGGAGGGCGAGTCGCTCCCGGCGCCGGGGATGCTCGGCATCGTGCTCGACGGGGCCGGCCACCCCCGCGCCCTGGTCGTGACGACCGAGACGCGGGTCGTCCCGTTCGACGAGGTTGACGCCGACCACGCCCGGGACGAGGGAGAGGGTGACCAGAGCCTCGAGCACTGGCGGGTGTCCCACGAACGCTTCTTCACCGAGCACTCCGACGGTGGTTTCTCACCGGACATGCCGGTCGTCCTCGAACGCTTCAGCGTCCTCTACACCTCGCCCTGACCACGCTTGGCGGCGGCGGGCGACGGCACACCGCAGCAGCCAGGATCACGTTTGCCATGTTGATCGGCTCATGAATGTGGGGTGACGAACCCCGCTGTATCATCTGCCAGCGTGCGCGAAGATGGCCGGCATGGCTCGGCACGATCAGGAGCACGACCAACGGCCTCTGCCTGAGGAACTACCCGCATGGCCCAACATGTGGGGCGACCAACGTCAGTGGTGGGTCGACGGCGTCCCGGTCCCTCGAATCACGGCAGCGATCGCTTTCGCGGCGATCATCGTGGCGCCACTCGGAGCGTGGGTGGCGGCCACCGACCCGACTGGCTGGTTGGCGTCTCTTGTCGCCCTACTCGGCACCTTCTTCTTCTCGTTCGTTGTCGTGCCGTGGGCCATGCGCATCGCGGACCTTCGGGATCGCAGAGATCAGTAGAGAACCAACGACGGCGCAGCTCGACCGGCGTGCTTCGCTGGACGTGCAGAAGCGGTACCCAGATGAGTCGCTCAGGCTGGAGTCATGGCGGTTCGCGGGCCGTTGCACGTCCAGCGGAGCACCCGCCCGCGGGTGGACCGCGATCTAGGACTGCACGAGGGTGACCGGCATCGAGGAGTCGGCCGGCAACGACAGGTCGGATGCCGGGCGGCCCTTGAGCACCATCTGCGCTCCCAGCGCCGCCACCATCGCCCCGTTGTCGGTGCACAGCCCCGGTCGCGGCACCCGCAGCTCGATGCCCGCGGCATCACAGCGCTCCTGGGCCATGGCCCGCAGCCGCGAGTTGGCCGCGACCCCGCCGCCGATCTGCAGGTTCTCCACCCCGTGCTCCCGGCAGGCGAGCACGGCCTTGCGGGTCAGCACGTCGGTGACCGCCTCCTGGAAGCTCGCGGCCACGTCGGCGACGGGAACCGGCTCACCGGCAGCCTCCCGGGCCTGCACCCAGCGCGACACGGCCGTCTTCAGCCCCGAGAACGAGAAGTCGAACCGGTGCCGCTCCATGTCGCGCCCCTGGGTCAACCCGCGCGGGAAGTCGATGACGACCTGCCCGTCACGCGCCGCCCGGTCGATGTGCGGACCGCCGGGGAAGGGCAACCCGAGCACCCGGGCCACCTTGTCGAACGCCTCCCCCGCCGCATCGTCGATGGTCGACCCCAGGCTGCGCACGTCGTGCGTGACGTCGGGCACGAGCAGCAGCGAGGAGTGCCCCCCGGACACCAGCAGCGCCAAGGTCGGCTCGGGCAACGGCCCGTGCTCGACGATGTCGACGGCGACGTGGCTGGCGAGGTGGTTCACGCCGTAGAGCGGCACCCCGAGCGAGAGCGCCAACGCCTTGGCCGACGCCACCCCCACCATGAGCGCACCGGCCAACCCCGGCCCGGAGGTGACGGCGACGGCATCCAGGTCACGAAGGCTCACTCCCGCAGTGGTGCAGGCGCGTTCGATCGTCGGCACCATCGCCTCGAGGTGGGCGCGGCTCGCGACCTCGGGCACCACTCCCCCGAAGCGGGCGTGCTCGTCGACACTGCTCGCGATCGCGTCGACGAGCAGCGTCTCGCCCCGCACGATGCCGACCCCGGTCTCGTCGCACGACGTCTCGATGCCGAGCACCAACGGCTGGTCACTCACCGCCAACCTCCGCGTCGGACAGGATCTTTCGCATCACGAGGGCGTCGATGTCGCCCGGTTGGTAGTAGCGCCGGCGCGTGCTGACGACGGTGTACCCCGCCCGGTCGTAGAGCCCGATGGCCGCGGCGTTGTCGGCGCGCACCTCGAGCATGACGGATGCCGCCCGCCCGGCCCTCGCTCGCGTCTCGAGCTCGTCGAGCAGTCGCCGACCCAGGCCCCGGCCCCGTGCCGACGGTGCGACCGCGATCGTCATGACGTCGGCCACGTCGCCGCCGTGGTCGAGGCCGGCGTACCCGAGCACCTCAGCACCCTCGACCTCGGCCACGTAGTCGCGGCGCGGACGCCCGGCGAGCTCGGCCCACCAGGTCTGCTGCGACCAGGCGTCGTCGGCGAACAGCTCGCGCTCCAGCTGCGCCAGCTGCTCGATGTCGGTCCAGTGCACGTCACGCAGGGTGCTCACGAGGTGGCTCCCCGCTGCGCGCTGGTCAGGGCGTCGGGGCGGCGCAGGTAGAGCGGCTCGACCGGCATCGGCGACCCGGCGACGATGCCCCGGGCACCGACGAGCGCGAGGACACCGGCATCCACGTCGAGGATCTCCACGGCCTGCGGGAACAGGTCCGGGTAGAGCACCGGGCCGCGACCCAGCGTCGGCAGGGCACGCACGTCCTCGAGCAGCTCCGCGGGGCGGTCGACGGCCGGCCCCGACAGGCGCTCCACGGCATCCGACTCGATGCGGTAGCGGGCCCAGTAGACCTCCTTGCGCCGCGCATCGGTCGCGACGAGGATCTCGCCGTGCGTCGCCGCAGCCCCCTGATGGGCCAGCACGTCGAGTGAGCACAGCCCGAACACCGGGATGCCGAGGGCGTGAGCCATCGTCACGCCCGTCACCATGCCGACCCGCAGGCCCGTGAACGGCCCCGGACCGTTGCCGACGACGACCCCGGTGAGGTCGCCCGGGGTGAGGTCGTTGTCCGCGAGCAGCGTCGCGATGAGCGGCGCGAGCTGCTCGGTGTGCCCGCGGGCATCGACGTGGTGCGCGGCCGCGACGACCCCGAGGCCGTCGCTGAGCCCGGCCCCGATCGCGGACGTCGACGTGTCGATGCCGAGGATCAGCACGGCTCCCCTCCCAGGGCCGCCAGGGCGGCAGCTGCGTCGTCGGACGTCCAGCGCCCGCCGAGGCCGGTCACGGTCACGGTGCGCACCTCGGTGGCCGGGTCGACGTCGAGCACGACCTCGAGCCGGTTCTCACTGAGGTCCTCGGCCAGCCCCTGCCCCCACTCGACAACGGTGACGCCGTCCTCGACGGAGGCATCGAGGTCGAGAGCGTCGAGCTCGAGCGCGCCGCCGAGTCGGTAGGCGTCGACGTGCACGAGCACCGGGCCCCCGACGAGCGAGGGGTGCACCCGGGCGATGACGAACGTCGGCGAGGTCACCGGGCCCCGCACCCCGAGCCCGTCACCGAGCCCCTGGGTGAGGGTGGTCTTTCCCGCACCCAGGCCACCGGTCAGCACGACCAGGTCCCCCGCACGCAGGAGGGCACCGAGCGCACGCCCCAGGGCCTGGGTGTCCTCGACCCCCGGCAGCACGATCTGCCGCGCGGTCACGACGCCGCCTCGCGACCGGCCCGGCGGGACTTCGCCCGCGCCACCCGACGCTTCTTGGAGATGTCCTGCACGGTGCGGCGAACCCGCGGCTTGTCGCTGACCGGCAACCCTTCGGCGACGGCGCGCTGGGCGCGGCCGATGAGCATGAGCAGCTGCTGCGTGACCACCTGCGGGTGCTCGAGCTGCAGGATGTGCCCGGCGTCCTCGACGACGACGTGTTCGGCCCCGGGGATGCGACGCACGATCTCCTCGCTGTGCGACGGCGGGGTGATGAGGTCACCGTCGCCGTTGATGACCAGCGTCTCGACGCCGACGAGGGCCGTCAGCTCCCCACTGATGTCGAGGGCGTCCATGTCTGGGAGGAAGGCAGCCATGACGTCGAAGGACGTCCCGAAGATCATGTCCCCGACCAGCTGGACGAGGTCGGTGCTCACCGGCGAGTCGAACGCCCACCGCTGCACCGCGGCATCCTGCACACCCTTGCCCATCTTGCGCAGGGCACCGATCGGGCCGGCGTGCCGCGAGAGCCGGGTCAGCACGGTCGGCCCGAACGAGCCGACGACCCGTCCCGCCGTCGTGCCCAACCCGAACTCGGTCATCTCGTCGCCGCCGGGGCTCGTCGAGACCAGGGCCACCGCGAGCACGCGGTCGCGCACGACGTCGCGGTGCTGCCCCGCGTAGGACATGATCGTCATGCCACCCATCGAGTGCCCGACGAGCACCACCGGCCCGGACGTGCAGGTGGCGTCGAGCACGGCAGCCAGGTCGCGCCCGAGCTGGTCGATGGTGCACCGCTCGAGGTCGGGCATGCCGGAGCGGCCGTGGCCGCGCTGGTCGTAGCTGACGACCCGGAAGCCCGAGTGCTTCAGCGAGCGGCGCTGCAGGACCCAGGACTGCATGGTCAGGGCGAACCCGTGCACGAGCACCACCGTCGGAGTGCGGCCCGCGAGGTGGCGCCGACTCAGGCTCGTCGTGTCGGGGGCATCGATCTCGACGTGCAGGGCCACGCCGTCCTCGGTGGTGACGATGAGGGCCTCGGTCGGGGTGTGCGCCCAGCCGTCGGGGGCGTCGACCGACCGGTAGCCGGCGCGCGCCCGCGTGACCCGTTCACCCACGGCGCTCGCGACCGTGGCCACCGGCCCGAGTGGTCCGAACCGCGCCATCAGAACGGCCCCCCGAGCAGGACCCGCGGCAGGCGAGGGCTCATCCGGGTGACGATCTCGTAGTTGATGGTGCCGGCAGCCTGCGCCCAGTCCTGCGCGGACGGCTCACCGTCGGCTGCCCGCCCGAGCACCACCACCTCGTCCCCGGCCGCGCCTGCGAAGTCCGGCCCGAGGTCGAGGACGACCTGGTCCATGCACACCCGCCCCGCGATGGTGAGGCGCCGATCGCCGACGAGCATCGGCCCGGCTCCCCCGGCTGCACGCGGGATGCCGTCGGCGTACCCCATCGGCACGAGGCCGAGCACGGTGTCGCGGTCGGTGACGTACTCGTGCCCGTAGCTGACCCCTTGCCCCGCAGCCGCCCGCTTCACCACGGAGAGGCGAGCCGTGACCCGCATCGCCTCACGCAGGCCGAAGTGCGCGCTGTCGCCGAGGTCGGGCACCGGTGAGAGCCCGTAGACCGCGAGCCCGGGCCGCACGAGGTCGAAGTGGGCGCTCGGGTTGGTCAGCGTCGCCGCGGAGTTGGCCAGGTGGCGCAGCGGGGGTCGCACCCCGGCACGAGCAAGCTCGTCGCAGGCTTCCTCGAAGCGCACCTGCTGGGCCCGCACCGTCGGGTGCTGCGGTGCATCGGCCCACGCGAAGTGCGACCACACGCCGGTCACCTCGACCGCGCCCTCGGCCTGCGCCGCGGCGAGGCGCGCCACCATCTGCGGCCAGTCGGTGAGGATGCCGCCGCGCCCGAGTCCGGTGTCGACCTTGACCTGGATGCGTGCGGGAGCGCCACGCTCACGCACGGCCGCGAGGACGGCATCCAAGGACCACATGCTCCCGACGGTCACCTCGATGTCGGCGTCGATGGCCCCACCGATGTCGGCGCCGGGCGCGAAGAGCCAGGTGAGCAGCGGGGCCGTGATCCCTGCCTCGCGCAGGCGCAGGGCCTCGGCGAGCTGGGCCACGCCGAGCCACGAGGCGCCACCCGCGAGCGCGGCGCGCGCGCTGTCGACCAGCCCGTGACCGTAGGCGTCGGCCTTGACGACGGCCAGCACCTGCGCCGGGGCGGCCCGGCGCACGAGTTCGGCGACGTTGTCGCGGATCGCGTCGAGGTCGATGCTCACCCACGCCGAAGCACCCGCGGGCGCGGGCACGGGAGCGGGAGGAGTTGTCATGGGCCTGTTGAGTCTAGGACGAGCGGTTGGTGGCGCGACCCAGCAGGTGAGCAACGGCATCCGGGATGCCGTGGGCGACCCGCAGTGCCCGCACCGGGCCTCCCGGGTTGGCGCGGTCCGCAGCGACGCCGTGCACGAGGGCGCCGAGCGCCCCGGCCGAGTCGGGCGGCAGCCCGGCGGCCACGAGCGTGCCGAGCAACCCGGCGAGGACGTCGCCCGCACCGGCGGTGCCGAGCCAGGCGGGCGCGTCAGCCTGGGACCAGGCCGGGGCGCCCTCACCGGGCCCGACGACGACGGTGGTCGAGCCCTTGAGCAGGACGGTGGCGCCGGTGGCGACGGCGAGGGCCTTGGCGTGGGCGACCGGGGAGGCCTCGACCTGCCCCCGCGTCACCTCCCCCTGTCCCGAGATCGACCGAGAGGTCGCTCCAGGGACGCCCGGGCCGGCAACGCTCAGGCGGCTGAGGAGGCGGGCACACTCCCCGGCGTGCGGGGTCAGCAGCGTCGCACGCCCGGTCCGCAGCCGCACGAAGTCGGCATCGACGAGGTCGAGCCCGCCGGCATCGAGGACGACCGGCTCGTCGCCGGCAAGAGCGGCACGCGCCACCTCGAGCTGGGCAGCGGCGTCGGCGCCGGTGGCCTCGACGTCGAGCCCCGGTCCGATCACCCAGGCCTGCACCCGGCCGGGCCCGTGGACGGCCTCGGGCACGGCCGCGCGCACGAGGGCGCTCGGGGTGGGCGTGCCGACGTAGCGCACCATGCCCGCACCGGACTCGACGGCCGCCGTGACGGCGAGCACCGCAGCCCCCGTGTACGCCTCACCACCGGCGACGACCCCGACGACGCCTCTCGAGTACTTGTCATCGGCCGGTGTCGGCACCGGCCACAGGGCCGCGACGTCGTCGTGGTCGAGGCGCAGCACCACCGGGTCGGCGGCCAGCTCGAGGCCGATGTCGACGACGGTGAGGATGCCGCACGCCTGCTCGGTGGGCGGCAGCAGGTGCACCGGCTTGGGCACCGAGAAGGTCACCGTCTCGTCGGCGAAGACCCCGTCGGGGTCGAGCGCCCCGCCCATCGGGTCCTGTCCCGAGGGAAGGTCGACGGCGATGACGTATGCCGTGTCGGGCACTGCGGCCACCCAGGCAGCAGCCCACGGCGGCAGGCCCGGGCGTGCCCCGATACCGAGGATGCCGTCGAGCACCACGTCGGCCTCGGCCAACGCTGCCGGGTCGGTCGTGAGCAGGACCCCAGCCTCCTCGGCGGCGGCCCGTGCCCCCTCGTGCACGACCTCGTCGTGCAGGGCGACCGCGTTCCAGCCGGCCTCGGCCAGCCGCGCCACCGCGTACAGGGCGTCAGCGCCGTTGTTGCCGGGCCCGACGAGGGCGGCGACTGCCGCACCGTCGCACTCCTGGAGGCGGGCGGCCGCCACGAGGGCAAGCCCCTCGACCGCCCGGGCCATCAGCTCACCGTCGGGCAGCGTGGCCATGAGCGCCGCCTCGGCGCCGTACACGGCATCCGTCGACCACGCCCGGTTCACGCCGACGACTCCAGTGAAGCACCGGGTCCCTCGGCGACGACCACCGCCGAGGCGATCCCGGCGTCGTGCGAGAGCGAGACGTGGATCGAGGTGATCCCCAGCGCCTGCACCCGTGCGTCGACGGTTCCGCGCACCTCGAAGTGCGGGCGGCCGTCGGGGCCGCGGTGGACCTCGGCGTCCTGCCACTGCATGCCGGCAGGTGCACCCAGGGCCTTGGCCAGGGCCTCCTTGGCGGCGAACCGCGCCGCCTTGGAGTTCAGCGCCATCTCGCGCTCGCGCGGTGTGAAGAGTCGATCACGCAGGGACGGGGTGCGCTCGAGCGCCGCGCCGAAGCGAGCCACGTCGACGACGTCGATCCCGACCCCCAGGATCACGACCCCTCACTCAACGGTGACGCTCTTGGCGAGGTTGCGCGGCTGGTCGACGTCCAACCCCTTTGCCGTGGCCAGGTGCAGCGCGAAGATCTGCAGCGGCACGATCGTCAGCAGCGGCATGAGCAGCGGCAACGTCGCGGGCACCCGGATCACCTCGTCGGCGAAGGGCACGACGTCCTCGTCGCCGTCCTCGGCGATCACCAGGGTGCGTGCCCCGCGGGCCCGGATCTCCTGGATGTTGGAGACGACCTTCTTGTGCAGCTCGTGCGGGGTGTCCGGGCCGGGCACGACGATGAACACCGGCTGGCCGGGCTCGATGAGCGCGATCGGGCCGTGCTTGAGCTCACCGGCCGCGAAGCCCTCGGCGTGGATGTAGGCGATCTCCTTGAGCTTGAGGGCACCCTCCAACGCGATCGGGTAGCCGACGTTGCGCCCGAGGAAGAGCACCGACCGGCTGTCGGCCATGAAGCGGGCGATCTCGATGACCCGGTCCATCCGGTCGAGCACCGTCTGGATGTGGTCGGGCAGGCCACGCAGCTCACGCATGACCGCCTGGGCGTTGACAGCGTGCTCACCGCCACGCATCTGCGCGAGGTAGAGCCCGAGCACGTAGGCGGCGGTGATCTGGGAGGTGAAGCCCTTGGTCGAGGCCACCGCCACCTCGGGCCCGGCGTGGGTGTAGAGCACGGCGTCGGACTCACGCGGGATGGTCGAGCCGTGGGTGTTGCAGATCGACAGGGTGAGCGCGCCCAGCTCTCGGGCGTGCTTGACCGCCATCAACGTGTCCATGGTCTCGCCGGACTGGCTGATGGAGACCACGAGGGTGCGGGAGTCGGCGATCGGGTCGCTGTAGCGGAACTCGTGGGCCAGCGAGACCTCGACCGGGATCCGGGTCCAGTGCTCGATGGCGTACTTCGCGACCATCCCCGAGTACGCGGCGGTGCCACAGGCGACGACGACGATGCGGTCGATCTGCCCGAGCTGCTCCTCGGAGATGCGCACCTCGTCGAGCACGAGGCGACCTTCGTCGTCGGTGCGCCCGAGCAGGGTGTCGGCGACCGCGTGCGGCTGCTCGTAGATCTCCTTCTCCATGAAGGTCTCGTAGCCGCCCTTCTCGGCGGCTGCGGCGTCCCACGTGACCTCGTAGGCCTTGCCGTCGGCGGGGGTGCCGTCGAAGGCGATCACCTCGTAGCCGTCCGGGGTGATCGTGACGATCTGGTCCTGGCCGAGCTCGAGCGCGTGGCGGGTGTAGCCGATGAAGGCCGCGACGTCGCTGCCGAGGAAGTTCGCACCGTCCCCGAGGCCGACGACCAGCGGGCTGTTTCGACGGGCCCCGACGACGACCCCGGGGCTGTCGGCGTGCACGGCCAGCAGCGTGAAGGCGCCTTCGAGGCGGCTGACCACGGCGCGCATGGCCTCGGTCAGGTCACCCAGGCGGTCGTACTCGCGGCCGACGAGCTTGGCGGCGACCTCGGTGTCGGTCTCGGAGCTGAACTCCACGCCCTCGGCGAGCAGCTGCTTCTTCAGGGAGTGGAAGTTCTCGATGATGCCGTTGTGGATCAGCGCGAGGCGGTTGCCCTCGCCACCACGGTGCGGGTGGGCGTTGCCGTCGGTCGGGCCGCCGTGGGTGGCCCACCGGGTGTGTCCGATGCCGGTGCGCGACGGCGCCAGCGGGTGCGCCTCCAGCGCCGAACGCAGGTTCTCGAGCTTGCCCGACCGCTTCTCGGTGGCGACACCGTCCTCGGTGACGAGCGCCACGCCGGCCGAGTCGTACCCCCGGTACTCGAGCCTCGCGAGCCCCTCCATCACGACGTTGAGGGCCGTGTCGTCCATGGTCCGGCCCACGTAGCCGACGATTCCGCACATGGACCCCAGCGTAGTGCGAGCAGGAGGGCCGAGCGCGGCGCAGCCACGAGAAGCGGCACGGCATACGCAACAATGGCGCGGGTGAGCGCCACCCAGGAGCGAGCCACGGCGCCGACGCCGTACGTCGACCTCGACCGCGCCGCGTGGTCGAGGCTGCGCGAGAACCACCCGATGAGCCTGGAGCAGCGCGACCTCGCGCGGCTACGGGGTCTGGGTGACCGGCTCGACCTGCGCGAGGTCGAGGAGGTCTACCTCCCCCTGTCGCGGCTGCTGCACTTCTACGTCGAGGCCACCCACGGGCTGCGGCTCGCCACGAGCGAGTTTCTCGGCGAGCGGCCGACCCGGGTCCCGTTCGTCGTCGGCGTGGCCGGGTCGGTGGCGGTCGGCAAGTCGACGACGGCCCGCATCCTCAAGGAGCTGATGAGTCGCTGGCCGCAGACGCCACGCGTCGAGCTCGTCACCACCGACGGCTTCCTCTACCCGAACGCCGAGCTCGAGCGTCGGGGCCTGCTGCAGCGCAAGGGCTTCCCGGAGTCCTACGACCGCCGCGCGCTCATGAGGTTCATCGCCGACGTGAAGTCAGGGATGCCGTCCGTCCAGGCTCCGATGTACTCGCACCTCACGTACGACGTCCTCCCCGGCAGCGTGAGCGTGCGGCGCCCCGACGTGCTCATCGTCGAGGGACTCAACGTCCTGCAGCCTCCACAGGTCCGCCCGGACGGCACGAGCACCGGCGCGATCTCGGACTACTTCGACTTCTCGGTGTACGTCGACGCACCCGTCGAGGAGATCCGCACCTGGTACGTGCAACGGTTCCTCCGCCTGCGGGAGACCGCGTTCGCCGACCCCAAGTCCTACTTCCACCGCTACGCCGCTCTCAGCGACGACGAGGCGGTCGCCACGGCGCGCCGGATCTGGGAGCAGATCAACGAGCCGAACCTCGTCGAGAACGTCCTGCCGACCCGGGACCGCGCGACGCTCGTGCTGAGCAAGGGCGCCGACCACGCGGTCACCGGCATCCGGCTGCGCAAGATCTGACGATCAGTACCAGTGCGGGGAGCGGCTGTTCCACTTGCTCAGGGCGTTGCACGGGGTGCCGTACGACTTCTTGATGTAGTCCAGCCCCCACCGGATCTGGGTCACCGGGTTGGTGCGGTAGTCCTTGCCCATGGTCGCCATCTTGCTGGCCGGGAGCGACTGCGGGATGCCGTAGGCGCCGGATGACGGGTTCTCGGCGTTCCACTTCCAGCCGCTCTCACCGATCCACAGGCGCTCGAGGCAGGACCACTGGCCCTGACCGAAGCCGTACTCCGGCATGAGCAGCCGAGCAGCGGCCTTCGGGTCCTTCTTGGCGTCGGCGACGATGCGCTTGCGCTCGGCAGCGCGTGCGGCCGCCTTCGCCTTGGCCTGACGTGCGGCCAGGGCCTTCGCCGCTGCGAGGCGTGCTCGCTCGGCCTCACGGGCCGCGACGGCCGAGCGGGCCGCGTTGGTGTCGGTGCGCGCAGTCGCGACGCGAGCGGCATCCTCCTCCTCGGCGGCGAGCTGCTCCGTCGAGGTCTGCTCGGTGAGCCCGTCGACCGCGAAGGTCATCGCCTCGGCGCGGGCCTGGCTCTCCCCGACCGAGACCGCGAGGGCACCTCCGGCGAGCACCGCAGCCACTGCCCCGCTCGCCAGCACCGGTCGCGCACCGGTCGCTGCGAGAGCGCGGCGCAGCCCGCTGCGCTCGGGGCGCGCGGCGGCATGGCGAGGCGCGTGACGCGCGGTGTAGCGAGCCATGGGCAGGCAGGGGACCTCTCGTGCGGGAGATGCTCAGGGGGGGCTGGACGCAGCCGGTGGAGCACTCACGTCGTTACCGAATCGAGACACAAGGTTACGGGGTCAGGCGGCGTTGGGTGAAATCGCCTGTTCAGAAGTCGATGTGCTCAGACGTCGATGTGCTCAGACGTCGATGCCCTCGAGGAGGTCGGTGACGAGCGCGGCGATGGGGCTGCGCTCGGACCGCGTGAGCGTCACGTGGGCGAAGAGCGGGTGCCCCTTGAGCGCCTCGACCACCGCGACGACACCGTCGTGACGGCCCACCCGCAGGTTGTCGCGCTGGGCGACGTCGTGGGTCAGCACGACGCGGGAGTTCTGCCCGATGCGCGAGAGAACGGTGAGCAGCACGTTGCGCTCCAGGCTCTGGGCCTCGTCGACGATGACGAACGCGTCGTGCAGGGACCGGCCCCTGATGTGGGTCAGGGGCAGCACCTCGAGCATCCCGCGGTCGAGGATCTCCTCGACCACCTCGCGCGACACCACCGCGGAGAGGGTGTCGAAGACGGCCTGCCCCCACGGGTTCATCTTCTCGGCGGCGTCACCGGGCAGGTAGCCGAGCTCCTGACCGCCCACCGCGTACAGCGGCCGGAAGACGACGACCTTGCGCTGCTGGCGCCGCTCCATGAC
>NZ_DAORSO010000003.1:15221-20273 GCF_035443565.1 Ornithinibacter sp.
CGGCCGTACTCGTAGAGGTGGTCCATCTCCTCGACGGTGACCTCGAGCTCGGCCATGCCGGTCCACCCCGACTCGACCGCGAGCTCGGCCCGGTACTCCTCTGCCTCGAGGCCGCACGCCGAGGCCTTGACCCGCATCGGCAGGTCCTTGCTCACGATCGTGACGAGCCGCCCCTCGTTGGCCAGGTTGCGGGCCACCGCGAGGATGCGGGTGTCGTTGTCGCCGAGGCGGAAACCCGCAGGCAACGACGCGGCATCCGTGTGGTTCAGCTCGATGCGCAAGGTGCCGCCCTCCTCACCGATGGGCACCGGGGCGTCGAGGCGCCCGGCTGCGATCCGCAGGTCGTCGAGCAGGCGCAGGGCCGTGCGCGCGAAGTACCCGAGCTCGGGGTGGTGGCGCTTGGCCTCGAGCTCGGTGACGACGACCACCGGCAGCACCACCTCGTGCTCCTTGAAGCGGGTGATCGCGCGCGGGTCGGACAACAGGACCGAGGTGTCGAGCACGTACGTGCGACGCGGCTCCTCCCCCTGGCGTGCTGACGGTGCCGGTCGGGTACTCGAGGCCATGGTCGCTCCTGAAGGGGTGCGGGGCTGCAGTGCTCTCGACGCTACGACTGCCTGCCCCGCGCCCCGACGCACGCGGCCGGGCGTGTTGAGGTGAATTCTGCGCGACGCGGCAACGCGTGTGACTGCTGTGATTGGTGTGGCGTCTGGGATGCCGTGGCGCCTCAGGAGCCGAACCGACGGTGCCGCTCGCCGTAGGCGCGCAGGGCGCGCAGGAAGTCGACCTTGCGGAAGTCGGGCCAGTAGGCCTCACAGAAGTAGAACTCGCTGTGCGCGCTCTGCCAGAGCAGGAACCCGCCCAGTCGCTGCTCCCCCGACGTGCGGATCACGAGGTCCGGGTCGGGCTGACCCTTGGTGTAGAGGTGCTCGGCGATGTGCTCGACGTCGATGACCTCGGCGAGCTCCTCGATGCTCGTCCCCATGGCCGCCTGCTGCTGCAACAGCGAGCGCACGGCATCCGCGATCTCGCGTCGCCCGCCGTAGCCGACGGCGACGTTGACGAGCATCCCGTCGACGTCACGGGTGCGATCCTCGGCGGCCTTCAGCCGCGCAGCGGTCTGCGCCGGGAGCAGGTCCAGGGCCCCCACGGGGTGGATTCGCCAGCGGTGGGTGGCCGCGAGGGTGTCGACCGCGGCCTCGATGATCCCGAGCAGGGGCCGCAACTCGTCCTCGGGACGGTTGAGGTTGTCGGTGGACAGCAGCCACAAGGTGACGACCTCGACGCCGACCTCGTCGCACCAGGAGAGCAGGTTCTCGATGTTGTCGGCGCCGGCCTGGTGCCCCTCGCTGGCTCCGGCACCGCGGGCTCGGGCCCACCGACGGTTGCCGTCGAGCATGACCCCGACGTGGCGCGGTACGGAGGACGCCTCGAGCTCGCGCAGCAGGCGGCGCGCGTACGCCGCGTAGAGCACGTCACTCAGCGCCATGCTCGCCTGCCTCTCGATCGCACCCCGGCCGTCGCGGGCTCGCGGACGACAGGGTCACGCTACTCCCGCAGGGGGCCTTCGGGCGGGGGGTCCGGGGGTGTGCCGGGCCCCAAAACGGGCGGCGACGCAGCCGTGTTCCCGTGCGGGCATGCGGTGAGAGTCACGGCTGCGCGCCTCGCCAACCTACGCTTGCGTAAGTTAGATTCGGTTCATGACTCCGCTCGACCCGCCCGCGACCTCTGACCCGAGCCGTCGCGAGGCCCTCGAACAGCGGGTCGAAGAGCTCGAGCAACGCGTCGAGGCCGCCTTCGACCACGTCAAGCCCAAACTGCGCGGTTGGTTGCACGCGGGCATGGTGCCCGTGGCGCTGATCGCCGGGATCGTGCTCGTGGTCCTGGCAACCACGACGACCGGCAAGGTCTCGGCGGCGATCTTCGGCGGCACCGCGGTGCTGCTGTTCGGCACCTCGGCCGTCTACCACCGCGGGACGTGGTCACCGCGCATGGGGGCGTTCCTGCGGCGCTTCGACCACTCGAACATCTTCCTCATCATCGCCGGCACCTACACGCCGTTCGCCCTGCTCCTGCCCCCGGACCAGGCCCGACGCATGCTCACCATCGTCTGGGCCGGCGCGATCATCGGGGTGCTGTTCCGGGTGTTCTGGTCCCATGCTCCGCGCTGGCTGTACGTGCCCGCCTACGTGATGCTCGGCTGGGTCGCGGTCTTCTACTTCGGGCCACTGCTCGAGCACGCCGGAGCCGCGGTCATGACGTGGATCGTCATCGGCGGGGCCCTCTACAGCGCGGGCGCCATCGTCTACGGCACCAAGAAGCCGGACATCTCACCACGCTGGTTCGGCTTCCACGAGGTCTTCCACACGCTCACGATCCTCGCGTTCGGGTCGCACTTCGTGGCTGCCTCGCTCGCCCTGAGCGCCCCCGCCTGACCCCGACTTCGTCGCGGGGGTCAGTCGCTCCCGCCGCCGCCTCCGCCGTCCGAGCCACCGCTGTCGCTGGAGCCGGTGTCCTTGGAGCTGCTGTCGTCCGCGGGTGAGCGGTCATCCGCCCTGTCGTCGTCGTTCCTGCGGCTGTCGGAAACGTCGCCCGGGCCGGCCTGGGCCTCGTCGCGGCCACGGTGGGCCGCCTGCTGGCGATAGGACATCCGGCGCATCCGGGCATTCATGTTCCGCATGAGGAACCACAGGACCATCGCCATGATGAAGAAGGCGACGAACGCGAAGAAGCCCGGTGCGACGGCGGCTGAGGGTGCATCGGTCATGAGTCTCGCTCCGTACGCGTGTCGTGGACGATGGTCAGGTTCCCCGAGGTGGCCAACGCGTCGGCGGCCTGCACGTCGGCTGGCAGCCCCGCGAACAGGTCGTCCTCGTCCGGGGCGATGGGCACGAAGGACAGCGCCGCCTCGTAGTCCTCGGTGGGCCACACCTGCACCTGGACCTCGCGGGGGACCCGGAAGAACGAACCGTCGGGGTCGACCTGGGTCGCGTGGGCGACCAGCGCGGCATCCCTGCGGTCGAACCACGCGGAGCACTCGACGCAGGTGGTGACCGCCCGGTCGGGGCGCGTCCAGCTCTCGAGCCACTCGGCGTAGGGGCTCTCCTCGCCGAGCGCGGTCAGCGCCTGGTGGAACGCCTCCACGCGTGCCTTGCTGAACGTCTGGTTGTAGTACACCTTCAACGGCTGCCACGCGGGGCCGGCGTGCGGGAAGGCCTCCGGGTCGCCAGCGGCGACGACCGCGGCCATCGACACGTCATGGCACATGATGTGGTCCGGGTGCGGATAGCCACCGTTCTCGTCGTAGGTCGTGACGACGTGCGGGCGGAACCGGCGGATCTCACGCACCAGCGCCTCGGTGGTGACGCTGAGCGGCTCGAGGGCGAAGCAGCCCTCCGGCAACGGAGGAAGCGGGTCACCCTCGGGCAGACCGGAGTCGACGAAGCCGAGCCAGGTGTGCTGCACCCCGAGGATCGCCTGGGCCGCAGCCATCTCGTCGCGGCGCACCTGCGCGAGGTCGCGAAGGATGTGGGCGTCGTCCTTCAGTCGTGGGTTGAGGACGTCGCCGCGCTCGCCACCGGTGCACGACACGACGAGCACGTCATGGCCCTCGTCGACGTACTTGGCCATGGTGGCCGCACCCTTGCTGGACTCGTCGTCCGGGTGCGCGTGGACGCACATGAGACGGAGCCGGTCAGACACGTGGGACCCTTCGTACGGGGGTTGTCGGGCGTACCCGAGAATGGACCTCGACATCCTCTCATCCGCGACCGACCCTCGACGAAGGACCCGTATGCCGTTGCCCCGCCCCGCACCCGGCACCACCCGTTGGTGGGTGATCGGTGTGCTCGGCTGCGTCAGCGCTGTCGTCGTCATCGTGTGGTGGGGCATCGTCTCGACGACCGGCAGCGTGCGACCGGAGGTCACCGGGTACAGCGTCGAGTCCGACTCCGAAGTGCTCGTCAAATACGACCTGCACCGCCCCGAGGGGGTCGCCGTGCTGTGCCGGGTCAGTGCGCTCGACTCGAGCAAGGCACGCGTGGGTACCGTCGAGGATGCCGTGCCCGCCGCCGGTCCCACGTCGCTGCGGCGTGAGGTGCGCGTTCGCACCAGCGTTCGCGCGGTGACCGGCGTCGTGGACTCGTGCGCCCGGGTCCCCACGACGCCCTGACGCGCCGCCGACCGACATCCCGCCGCCCACACGGCATCCCACGACGTGCCCGCGGCAGCCCTCGTGTCGTTCACGGTGCCGATCACGCACCCGGTTGCTACCATTGACGTTTCACATCGGGTCTGGGTCCGACCTCGTGCCGCACAGCACCGCGACCCGGGCCCGTTGCCGTTGTCTACCGGGCACCCCTTCCACGAGGGGCGGGTGCCACACCATGACCAGGAGTGAGTGACGTGACCGAGACCGCCAACCAGGCGAGCTTCCTGACCCAGGGGGCCTTCGACCGCCTCAAGGCAGAGCTCGACGAGCTCTCCGGCCCGGGACGTACCGAGATCGCCAAGAAGATCGAAGCGGCCCGCGAGGAGGGCGACCTCAAGGAGAACGGTGGCTACCACGCCGCCAAGGAGGAGCAGGGCAAGATGGAGGCCCGCATCCGACAGCTGACCCAGCTGCTCGAGACGGCCATCATCGGCGAGAAGCCGGCGGACGACGGCGTCGTCGAGCCGGGCATGGTCGTCACCGTCGAGATGTTCGGCGACAAGGAGACCTTCCTGCTCGGCTCGCGCGAGATCACCGACGAGTCGCTGAACGTGTTCTCCGAGAAGTCCCCGATCGGTGCCGCGGTCAACGGGCGCAAGGTGGGCGACACCGCCTCCTACACCGCACCGAACGGCAAGCAGATCGAGGTCAAGATCCTCGAGACCACGCCGTACGACGTCTGATCCGTACCGAGATCGACCAATAGGTCACACCAGGTACGGCAGAGCCGGCCCCACGACGTCCCGAGATCGACCTATTGGTCGGTCTCGGGACGTTTCGGTGTGGGGAGGTGCCCGGTGAAGATCGTGCGGGTGTCGCCGCCGACCCACACCTCACCGTCC
>NZ_DAORSO010000003.1:20373-66855 GCF_035443565.1 Ornithinibacter sp.
GAGGTGCCCGGTGAAGATCGTGCGGGTGTCGCCGCCGACCCACACCTCACCGTCCGCGACGTCGACGTGCACCCGCCCCTCGCGATGGATGACGGTGCCCTGCGCGGCGACGTACGTCGGCGGCAGGTGGCCCGCCGGCACGAGCCACTGGGCGAGCCCGGCGTTCAGGCTGCCCGTCACCGGGTCCTCAGCGAACTCGCGCCCGTCGGAGTAGAACGCCCTGACCTCGGCGGCGACGCCGTCGGCACGTGACCCCTGCGGGTAGGTCGCCACCAGGCCGACCTTGATCCCGCGGCACCGACCGGCGTCGGGGTCCGCGGCGAGGACGGCGTCGGGAGATCGAAGCAGGATGCCGGCCCACCCGGGTCCGTTGTCGACCCACGCCATCTCCACGACGTCCTCGGGGTCCAGGCCCAGGGCGGAGACGAGGGCCTCCGCCTCGGTCTGTTCGACCGGCCCGGAGCGCATCAGTGGCGGGGCGGCGAAGGCCAGACGGTCGCCGCGCCGCACGGGCACGAGACCAGCGGCACACTGCTGCACCACGACTCCCTCGGTGGCGGGCACTCCCCCGGCTTCCAGCCAGGCGTGGGCGCTCCCGAGGGTGGGGTGCCCCGCAAAGGGCAGCTCACCCCCCGTGGTCCAGATCCGCACCGCGTAGTCGGCGGCCGGATCGGTGGGGGCCACGAGGAACGTGGTCTCCGACAGGTTGGTCCACCGCGCGATGTCGGCCATCTGCTCGTCGCTGAGGCCGTCCGCGTCGTGGAAGACGGCCAGGGCATTGCCCTTGAACGGCGCACCGGAGAAGACGTCGACGTAGCTCACGGAATCCATGGCGTCATGCAACCACGGCCCCGGGACGTCCGGCACTCTGGCTGCCAGAACGACCAAGTTGCCGGACGTAGCATGAAGGCTGGACGACAGCACAGGAGGGTGGACATGGCCGGTCATCGCATCTTCGCCACCCCGTTCTCGAGCATCTACCCCCACTACGTGGCCAAGGCCGAGCGCAAGGGGCAGCCGGTCGAGAACGTCGACACCGTGATCTGCTGGCTCACCGGGTACGACCGTGACGGGCTCAAGGCGGCACTGGCCGACGACCGTGACCTCGAGACCTTCTTCGCACAGGCCCCGGCGATGAACCCGAACGCCGAGCTCATCACCGGGACCATCTGCGGGTACAAGGTGCAGGAGATCGAGGACCCGCTGATGCAGCAGATCCGCTACATGGACCTGCTCGTCGACGAAGTGGGCCGCGGCAAGAAGATGAGCTCGATCCTGCGCGGGGGCCTAGCGACCCCCTAGGGCGGATCGACCGAACCCCTGGGCTCTCAGTCGGTCGTGCGCCGGTTGAAGGCCCGGATCGCCAGCGGTGCCAGGACCGCCGACAGGCCGACCGACCAGATGATCGTCGCGATAACGGGGTTCTGCATCGGCCAGGCGGCGTCCGCTGCGAGCGGGAGCCCGTCGTTGCCCCAGAGTTCACGCATCGCCTGGACGAGCGCGCTGATCGGGTTCCACTCGGCCAGGAAGCGCAGCCAGTCCGGCATCCCCTCGGGACGGGCGAAGGCGTTGCTGAGGAACGTGATCGGGAAGATCGTCGTGAACATCACGCCCTGCACGGCCTCGACCGACTTCAACGCCGAACCGGCGAGGATGCCGACCCAGATCATCGAGAACCCGAAGAGGATGAGCAGCAGGTAGCCGAGCAGACCCTTGGCGACACCGTTGTTGATGCCCCACCCGATGAACAGCCCCGTGACCGACATGACGACGATGCCGATCATCGAGTGGATGAGGCTGGACAGGCTGCGGGCGATGACCACCGAACCGCGCCCGATCGGAAGCGAACGGAAGCGGTCGACGATGCCCTTGGTGATGTCGGACGTCAGGCCGATGGCGACGATGAAGGAGCTGAAGGCCATCGTCTGCGCCATGATGCCGGGCAGCAGCCACTCCTTGTAGTCGACCCCCGGAATGTTGATCGACCCGCCGAAGACGAACGCGAAGAGCAGCACGAACATGACCGGCTGGATGGTCACGTCGGTGAGCATCTCGGGCTGGCGCTTGATGTGCGTGAGGTTGCGCCGGATGAGGGCGCTGATCTGCCGCCAGGCGGTGGCACCTCGCTCGTCGGGGTGCGTCGCCCGGAACTGGCCGGTGGGGCCGTTGCCCGTGGTGCCGCTCTGGGTGCCCGGGTTGGTGCTGGTGCTCATCGCTGCGCCTCCGTCGTGCTCTCGCCGACTGCGGCACCGTCGGTCTCGGTCTCGGTCTCGGCGCGGTGGCCGGTCAGGCTGAGGAAGACGTCGTCGAGGCTGGGCCGCTGGAGCCCGATGTCGTCGAGCTCGATGGCAGCCTCCTCCAGGCGTGCCGCGATGCGGGTCAGCGCGGACACCCCCTCGGCCGGGGCGGAGATGCGGCGCGAGTCGTGGTCGACGTGGATCTCACCGACGTACGCCCGCACCAGCTCAGCCGCGGCGTCGACCTCGGGGGCCCGGCTCACGGTGACGACGAGGCTGGCCTTGCCGGACTGGTCCTTCAGCTCCAGAGGGGTGCCCTCGGCGATGATCCGGCCGTGGTCGACGACGACGATGCGGTCGGCCAGCTGGTCGGCCTCGTCGAGGTACTGGGTGGTGAGGAACAGGGTCGTCCCGTCGCGCACGAGGTCGCGCAGCACACCCCAGAGCTCGACCCGGCTGCGCGGGTCGAGGCCGGTCGTCGGCTCGTCGAGGAAGAGCACCGGCGGGGTGGCGATGAGGCTGGCGGCGAGGTCGAGCCGGCGCCGCATGCCGCCCGAGTAGTCCTTGACGACCTTGTTGCCGGCCTCGGTCAGCGAGAACCGCTCGAGCAGCTCCTCGGTGGAGCGCTTCACGAGCGAGCGCTCCAGGCCGTAGAGGTCACCGATGAGGCGCAGGTTCTCGCGCCCGGTCAGCAGCTCGTCGACCGTGGCCGACTGGGCCGTCAGGCCCATCCGGTGCCGCACGGCATCCGGGTTCTTGGCGACGTCGAACCCGGCGACGTGTGCCGTGCCGCTGGTCGGGATCGAGAGCGTGGTCATCATCCGCACGGTCGTCGTCTTGCCTGCGCCGTTCGGCCCGAGCATGGAGAAGACCGTGCCCGCCGGCACGGAGAAGCTGACGCCGTCGACGGCGGTGAAGTCACCGAACTTCTTGACGAGGTCAACGGCCTCGATCGCCGGGGCGCTCACCGGTCACGCACCGGCTGAGAGGTGTGCAAAGTCATGTCACGGGAGGCTACGTGAGGCCACCGACACCCGTCACCAGGTTTTAGCGGAGACCGCCCCTCCGATCCCTCTTATCCCGGATGCCGTCCGGTCGCCACCGTCGCGGGCAGCACCTCCGCCGCGAGGACCGCAGCCGCCTCGGGGTGGTGGTCGGCGAGCAACCCCACCGCGAACAGCAGGTAGGCCGTGTCGACGCCCGCACGCGCTGCCACAGGCACCCGCCACCCCCCACCGTGGTCGCTCAGCACCTGCTCCAGCACCCGGTCCCCGACTCCCCCGGGCGCGTGCCGCAGCACCCCGCCGGACCCGACGAGCACGGTGACCTCCGCCAGCGGACGGGGCCGCTCCGACGGGTGGCCCGGCCGGCCGTGGCGCCGAACCGCCAGCACCGCGGCAGCGCTCGCGATCTCCTCCTCGGCCAGCCACTCCTGCGGCGAGCTCGCGAGGTGAGCGGTGTCGGCGGCCACGCGCGCGGCGTACTCGGCCGTTGCGCCATCGAGCGCCCGGCGTTCACGAGCGCAGGCCTCGACGACACCCTCGGCCGACCATCGCATGCCGAGGTCGGCCTCGACGGTGCGGGCGTGCCACAACGTGCCGACGACCTCGCGCTGGATGCTGGCGTCCTCGCCCTGCGGGGTGATCACCGAGTACACGTCGGTCGTCGCACCGCCGACGTCGACCACCAGGACGTCTCCCCCGACCACCTCGGCGAGCACCTCGACGCCGCGCAACACGGCATCCGGCGTCGGTGCCTGGACGAGCTCGGCGAAACCGCGACCACGGGACAGGCCCTTGCCGCCGATGACGTGGGTGAGGAAGGCCTCGCGGATGGCGGCGCGCGCCGACTCCGGCGCCACGACCCCGATGCGCGGCAACACGTTGTCTGCCACGACGAACCTCCGCCCCGTCGAGGTGAGCAGCGCCGCGACCTCGTCCGCGGCATCCGTGTTGCCCGCGACGACGACCGGCGCCGAGAGTCGGGCCTTGGCCAGCCGCTCCGCGTTGTGCAGCAGCACCCGGGCGTTGCCTCCGTCGGTGCCGCCGACGAGGAGGACGAGATCGGGGGATGCCGCCCGCAGCGCCTTGACGTCGTCGCCCGTCATCGCGCCGCTGGCGACGTGGACGACCTTGGCACCCGCGGAGAGCCCGACCCGCTGCCCGGCCTCGGCGGTCACCTCCCGCTCGTACCCCACGACGGCCAGCCGCAGGCCGCCCCCCGCGCTGGAGCAGGCGAGCACCTCGGTGGGCTCGCCGGACCCCGCCAAGTCGGCACGTACGGCATCCACCCCGTCCATGACGTCGGTGCTGACGGTGGTCGGGTGGCTGGCGGTGCCGAGGACGGCACCCGTCGTGGTGTCGACGAGCACCGCCTTGGTGAAGGTCGACCCGACGTCGACGCACAGGACGCGCGCGCTGGCGGAGGTCACAGCGGGCTCAGGTGAGGCGGTCGAGGGCCTGGCCGAGGTCGGCGATGAGGTCCTCGGCGTCCTCGATGCCGACGGAGAGCCGGATCAGGTCACCCGGCACCTCGAGCTCGGTGCCGGCGACCGAGGCGTGGGTCATCCGGCCCGGGTGCTCGATGAGCGACTCGACGCCACCGAGGGACTCGCCGAGGATCCACAGCTGGGTCTCGGCGCAGACCTTGGCCGCGACGTCCTCGCCACCCTTGACGCGGAAGGCGACCATGCCGCCGAAGCGGCGCATCTGGCGTGCAGCGACGTCGTGGTTGGGGTGGTCGGGCAGGCCCGGGTAGTGCACGGCGGTGACGCCGTCGTGGCCCTGGAGGAACGCCACGACCTTCTCGGCGTTGTCGCAGTGCCGCTCCATGCGCACGGCGAGGGTCTTCAGGCCGCGCAGCACGAGCCACGCGTCGAAGGGCCCGGCGACGGCGCCCATCGAGTTCTGGTGGAAGGCGATCCGCTCGCTGACCGACTCACTGTCGCGGGTCGTGGCGCCCGGGGCGACGACGACGGCGCCACCGACGACGTCGCTGTGGCCGCCGGCGTACTTGGTCGTGGAGTGCACGACGACGTCGGCGCCCAGGGCGATCGGGTTCTGCAGGTACGGGGAGGCGAAGGTGTTGTCGACGACGAGCAGTGCACCGGCCTCGTGGGCGACCGCCGCGATGGCCTCGATGTCGGCGATGCCGAGCAGCGGGTTGGTCGGCGTCTCGACCCACACCATGCGGGTCTGCGGGCGGATGGCGGCGCGCACCGACTCGACGTCGGCGACGGTCGCGATCGAGTGCTCGACACCCCACGGGCGGGCGACCTTGTTGAACAGGCGGTAGGTGCCGCCGTACGCGTCGGACGGCACGACGACGTGGTCGCCGGGGGCGAGGAGTGCGCGCAGCACGGTGTCCTCACCGGCGAGGCCGCTGGCGAAGGCGAACCCGCGCTCGCCACCTTCGAGGGCGGCGATGCACTCCTCGAGGGCGGTGCGGGTCGGGTTGGCGGAGCGGCTGTACTCGTAGCCGCCGCGCAGGCCGCCGACGCCGTCCTGCTTGTAGGTGCTCACCTGGTGGATGGGAGGGACGACGGCCCCGGTCGTGGGGTCGGGCTCCTGCCCGGCATGGATGGCGCGCGAGGAGAAGCCGAGGTGCTCGAAGGTCATGGCGCCCAGCGTATGCCGTTGCGTGGGCTTCCCCGGCCCACCCCGCCTTCTCCCGAATGTGGGTGAAGATCGTCGGCTGGGCGCCACTTTTCACCCACATTCGACCCGGTGATGACCCCGGGCGTGGCCCGGGGATGACTCGGGCCGGTTCGCGCGTTGGTAGGAGCATGATCTTCGGTTCACGCGCCAAGACGACCCTGCCCACCGCCGACGAGGCCCTTCCGGGCCGCGAGCACCGCACCTTCACGGTGCCGACGACCCATGAAGTGCTCGGAAGCCCGCTCGAGGGCCCTTGGCCTGACGGCACCGAGGTTCTGTACGTGGCGATGGGCTGCTTCTGGGGGGTCGAGCGGATCTTCTGGAAGCTGCCCGGGGTCGTGACGACCGCAGCCGGCTACATGGGTGGGTACACGCCGAATCCGACCTACGAGGAGACCTGCACCGGCCGCACCGGCCACGCCGAGGCCGTGCTCGTCGCCTACGACCCGACGGTGACGACGCCAGAGCTGCTGCTCAAGGCGTTCTGGGAGAACCACGACCCGACCCAGGGCAACCGTCAGGGCAACGACATCGGCACTGCGTACCGGTCAGCGATCTACTGGTCGACCCCCGGCCAGGAGGCAGCGGCGCGGGCGACCAAGGACGCGTTCCAGGACGTGCTGACCCGAGCAGGGCGAGGGCAGATCACGACGACGCTGGCGCCCGCCTCGGTGGCCGGCCCGTTCTGGTACGCCGAGGACTACCACCAGCAGTACCTGCACAAGAACCCGAACGGGTACTGCAACCACGGGCCCAACGGACTGACCTGCCCCGTGGGGATCGCCAACCTGCCGGCCCAGACGGACGTCCTGCCCCCGGCCTGAGCAGCCGGACGTCCGGCTCACGCTGCACGACGGGGCTCCCTCCCGGGGTCGGAGGTGTCGTGCACGTCACGTCCGTGGCCGACCCTGCGCGCGTACCGTGGAGGGTGAGGGAGGTGGTCACGATGTCCGCCACTTCGGTCACGACGCAGGATCGGCAGCATGCAGCCGACAGGTCCCGCGCCCGCTCTCTCACCCTCGCCGCCTACGTGGTCAACCTCGGCTACCTGGTGTGGTTCTGGGTGATGTTCATCGGCGGCTACTGGGTCGCCTCGTGGTTCGGCATCGACCCCGTCGAGGAGTCGATCACCGACCAGGGCGTCCTCGGCTGGCTGGCCGCGTTCGGACTGGGCGTGGTCTCCGCGGTGCCCAGCCTGGTCGGTGCGTTCCTGGCCGTCCGGGCCAAGCGCGCCGGCGCCGGGACAGCCGCCACCGTGGCACTGGTGATCAACATCCTGGTGCCGATCGGGTGGATCGCCCTCCAGATGCTCATGGCGTGACGAGGCACGGGTGCCGTGTCACGGCGCCCGTGGCCTGACGGGGCACACGAGGCATACGAGGCGGTCACCCGCGGGTGGCGACCCAGAGTTCCTCGGCCGGCCAGCGGCCAGCCCACCGCTGGGAGACGATCTCGTAGAACTCGTGGTCCGACCCGTCGTCGGGCGCGTAGATCTCGTGCAGTGCCTCGATGACGAAGCCCGACGCCCGCAGCAACCGCACCCAGTCGCCGTGCGAGGGGTGGAACTCGACCCCGCCTCCCTCCCAGTGCACCCGGTAGGCCTCGCGGTGACCGCGCAGGAGCGTCTCCCCAGCGACCCCCTCGTCGTCGGGCACGCACAGGGCTGACAGGTGGCTGTTGGTGAGGAAGACCAGTCGCCCTCCCGGGCGCAGCAGCCGAGCCGCCTCGGGGAGCCAGCGCTGCGGGTCGCACCAGGCGCCGACTCCGTGTTCGCTCACGACGACGTCTGCACAGCCGTCGGCCAGGGGCAGTCGCTCGCCATCAGCCTGAACGAGTGGGAACTCCGGGCCGAGGTCGACCTGCAACCTGCGGGCCGTCGCCAGCTGCTCGGACGACAGGTCGACAGCCACGGGGCGCGCCCCCGCCCGCGCCAACCATGCCGAGACGTACGCCGTGCCGCACCCGAGCTCGACGACGTCGAGGCCACGCACGTCCCCGAGCACCCCGAGCTCTCGCTCGGGCACCGCGAAGAGCCCCCACACGGGTTCCGGGCGCACCCACTGGTCGTGTGCCGCGGCATCCGTGAATCGCTCGTTCACCACCGCCCACACCGCACGATTCAGCGCGATCTCGGCGTCTCGGACCTCGCTCACGGGCACAGGCTAGACCCGCGCGCGCCGACCGAGGCCCCACTCACGGCGAAGCGTTCGCTCTCAGATGGCGGCGGCGACCTCAGTGCCCTGTCGGATGGCGCGCTTGGCGTCGAGCTCGGAGGCGACGTCCGCGCCACCGATGACGTGGGTGACCAGGCCGCGGGCGTGCAGGTCGTCGGCGATGGTGCGCACCGACTCCTGGCCCGCGCAGATGACGACGCTGTCGACGGCATACGTGCGACGTTCGGTGGCGCCCTCGGGGCCGGTGCCGACGCTCACGTGCAGCCCGTCGTCGTCGATGAGGTCGTAGGACACCACGCCCGTGACGTGCTCGACCCCCTTGGCCTTCAGCGCGGCGCGGTGCACCCACCCCGAGGTCTTGCCCAGGCCCTTGCCGATCGAGCTCGCCTTGCGCTGGAGCAGGACGACGTGACGAGGGCTGGCCTCCGGTCGGGGCTTGGTCAGGCCGCCGCGGGTCTGCGCCGGGTCACCCACGCCCCACTCGGCCCGCCACGCCTCGAGATCGAGCGTCGCCGACTCCGAGGTCGTGAGGTACTCGCTGACGTCGACCCCGATCCCTCCCGCACCGATGACCGCCACCCGCTGACCCGCGACGCGCTCGCCACGCACCAGTTCGGCATACGTCATGACCATCGGGTGGTCGATGCCGGGGATCGACGGCATCCGCGGCTCGACACCCGTCGCCACGACCACCTCGTCGAAACCGGCATCCGCCAGCTCGTCGGCGTCGACCTTGCGCCCGAGGTGCACCTTCACGCCGCCGAGGTCGAGCTGCCGGGTGAAGTAGCGGATCGTCTCGGCGAACTCCTCCTTGCCGGGGATGCGCATGGCGATGTCGAACTGCCCGCCGACGTGGTCACGGGCCTCGAAGAGCTCGACGGTGTGGCCACGGTCTGCCAACGTCGTCGCCGCGGCCAGACCGGCCGGGCCCGCCCCGACGACGGCGACCTTCTTGCGCGTCCGGGTCGGGCCGAGGACGAGCTCGGTCTCGTAGCCGGCCCGGGGGTTGACCAGGCAGGTGGCGCGCTTGTTGACGAAGGTGTGGTCCAGGCAGGCCTGGTTGCAGGCGATGCACGTGTTGATCTCGTCAGCCCGTGCCTCGGCAGCCTTGCGCACCCACTGCGGGTCGGCGAGGAAGGGCCGCGCGAGCGACACGAGGTCGGCGCCACCACCTGCGAGCACCGACTCGGCCACCTCGGGCATGTTGATCCGGTTGGTCGCAACCACCGGCACGCTCACGTGCTCCTTGAGGCGCCCGGCGTACTCGGCGAAGGCCGCGCGAGGCACCGACGTGACGATGGTCGGGACCCGGGCCTCGTGCCACCCGATACCGAGGTTGAGGATGCTCGCCCCGGCAGCCTCGACCTCGCGGGCCAGGGCAGTCACCTCGTCCCAGGTCTGGCCCTCCTCGACGAGGTCGAGCACGGAGATGCGGTAGATGACGATGAAGTCCGGCCCGGCGGCCTCGCGCACGGCGCGCACGGTCTCGACCGCGAACCGGCGGCGCTTCTCGGGGGTGCCTCCCCAGGCGTCCGTGCGGTGGTTGGTCCGGGGCGCGAGGAACTGGTTGATGAGGTAGCCCTCGGACCCCATGATCTCGACGCCGTCGTAACCGGCCTCACGCGCCAGGCGGGCCGCACGGGCGAACCCGCGGATCTGCCGCCGCACTCCGCGGTCGCTGAGCGCTCGGGGCTTGAACTTGCTGATGGGGCTCTTCACCGCCGACGGCGCGACGCACCACGGGGTGTAGGCGTAGCGGCCGGCGTGCAGGATCTGCAGGGCGATGCGGCCACCCTCCGCGTGCACGGCATCCGTCACCTGACGGTGCTGGCGGGCCTCACGGCGGGTCGTCATCTTCGAGGCGAGGGGGTAGAACGTGCCCTCGATGCTCGGGGCGAACCCCCCGGTGACGATGAGGGCGGCTCCCCCACGGGCGCGCTCGGCGAAGTAGGCGGCGAGCTTGGGGAAGTCGCGGGCGTGGTCCTCCAGACCGGTGTGCATCGAGCCCATGACGACCCGGTTGGGGAGCGTGACGTGCCCGAGGTCGAGGGGGGCCAACAGGTGGGGGTACTCGCTCATGTCACTGCTCTCGTCTCACTCGGGCCGGGGTCGGCGCCACCACCGGTGCCGGGGTCGAGCCGCTTGCGATGTTACCGGCGGGTCAACCTCTGCGGGTTGTGAGGCTGCTCGCAGGTCACGCCACTGCCGCACCAGGTCCTCGACATCCACCGTGGGGGCGAGCAGTTGGGGCATGCCGGGCTCGGGGGGCCGCAGCCGTTCGTGACGCACGCGCCGGTTGAAGTCCTCGAGCACCTCGCGCACCGAGTCCTCGGTGCGCAGCTCGACGAGCGACTGCGGGAAGGATGCGGCCTCCTTGCGCAGCTGGAGCGGCGCCGGCAGCGCCACGGAGAGGTCGAGCCCCTCCCGCTCGGCGTAGCGCCGCACCCACCACATCAAGTCGTCACGATCGCCGAAGTCCGGAAGCGGCTTGCCGGCACCGGGCAGGTTGTCGAACTCGCCGCGCTCCTGCGCCTCGCGGATCGCCTTCTCGACCGGGCTCTCCCACGCAGGGCGACCGGGCTCCATCGACGACCCTCGAAGCGTCAGTCGGACAGGAAGGAGAGCAGGTCAGCCCGGGTGAGCACACCGACGGGCTTGCCGTCCTCGACGACCAGCACGGCATCGGAGTTCTCGAGCTCGTGACGAGCTGTGGTGACCGGCTCACCGGCGCCGACGAGCGGCAGACCGGGGCTCATGTGCTTGGCGACCGGATCGGCCAGGTGCGCCTGACCGGTGAACAGCGCCTCGAGCAGGGCCCGCTCGGACACCGACCCCGCCACCTCACCGGACATCACCGGGGGCTCGGCGTTGACCACCGGCATCTGCGACACGTGGTACTCGCGCAGGATCTCGATGGCGTCGCGCAGGGTCTCGGTCGGGTGCGTGTGCACCAGGGCCGGCAGGTCGCGGCTCTTGCCCCGTAGGACGTCCCCGACGGTGCGCTCAGCACCCGTGCGCATGAACCCGTAGGAGGCCATCCAGTCGTCGTTGAAGATCTTGGACAGGTAGCCGCGGCCCGAGTCCGGCAGCAGGACGACGACGACGGCATCCGCCGGCAGGTCCTTCGCGACGCGCAGGGCGGCGACGACCGCCATCCCGCAGGAGCCGCCGACGAGCAGGCCCTCCTCGCGGGCCAGCCGGCGAGTCATCTCGAAGGACTCGGCGTCGGTGACCGCGACGACCTCGTCGACCTGGGCCGGGTCGTAGGCCGAGGGCCAGAAGTCCTCGCCGACACCTTCGACGAGATAGGGGCGACCGGTGCCACCGCTGTAGACCGACCCCTCCGGGTCGGCCGCCACGACGCGCACCCGCCCGCCCTCACGATCGGCCGAGACCTCACGCAGGTAGCGACCCGCACCCGAGATCGTTCCGCCCGTGCCCGCCCCGGTGACGAAGTGGGTGATGCGACCGTCGGTGTCGGCCCAGATCTCCGGGCCGGTGCTCGCGTAGTGCGAGAGCGGGCCGTTGGGGTTGGAGTACTGGTCAGGCTTCCAGGCCCCCGTCGTCTCACGGACGAGCCGGTCGGACGTGGAGTAGTAGGAGTCGGGGTGCTCCGGGGGCACCGAGGTGGGGCAGACGACTACCTGGGCGCCATAGGCCTTGAGCACGTTGCGCTTGTCCTCGGAGACCTTGTCCGGGCACACGAAGATGCAGGAGTACCCCTTGCGCTGCGCCACCAGTGCCAGCCCCACGCCGGTGTTGCCCGACGTCGGCTCGACGATGACCCCACCGGGCTTCAGGGCGCCGGAGGCCTCGGCCGCCTCGACCATCGCGAGCGCGATGCGGTCCTTCACGGACCCGCCCGGGTTGAGGTACTCGACCTTGCCCAGCACCGTGGCGGCGATGGCGTCGGTGACCGAGTTCAGCTTGACGAGGGGCGTGTTGCCCACGAGGTCCAGGATGTGCTCCGCATACTTCACCGGTTCATCCTCCCATGCGGCACGGGCGCCCTCGCGCATCCGGAGCGTGCCCGAACGTGGGTGAAGATCGTCGGCTGGGCAACAGTTTTCACCCACGTTCGCGGATGCCGTGCGGCGGGTTCGCGGATGCCGTGCGGCAGGTTCGCGGATGCCGTGAGCGACCATGGGGCCATGGACGACTACCTCGCCGTCAACCGCGCCAACTGGGACGAACGGGCTGCGGTGCACGCTGCCAGTGCCGACTACGGTTTCGAGCGGTTCATCAGCGACCCCACACACCTCAGCGACGTGGTGCGCTTCGACCAGGCCCTGCTCGGCGACGTGAGCGGGCTGCGCGGCATCCACCTGCAGTGCCACATCGGCACCGACACGTTGTCGCTGGCCCGGCTCGGGGCCGAGATGGCCGGCCTCGACCTCTCCCCCGCCTCGCTGGACCAGGCACGCCACCTCGCCTCGGCCTGCGGAGCCGAGATCGACTACGTCGAGGCCGACACCTACTCCGCACCTGCGGCGCTCGCCGGGCGGCGGTTCGACCTGGTCTACACGGGGATCGGGGCGCTGTGCTGGCTCCCGGACATCGACCGCTGGGCCGGGGTCGTCGACGACCTGCTGGAGCCGGGCGGGCAGCTCTTCGTGCGCGAAGGCCACCCGATGCTCTGGGCGTTCGACGACATGAACCCCGACGTCCTCACCCTCGGGTACGCGTACTTCGAGACGCCCGAGCCCTTCGACATCGAGGAGGAGGGAACCTATGTCGAGAGCGACCACCGGTTCGTCAACACCAAGCAGCTGTCCTGGAACCACGGCATCGGCGACACCATGACCGCCCTGCTGCGACGAGGGTTCGAGGTCACCGGCTTCGTCGAGCACCGCAGCGTGCCGTGGGAGGCCCTGCCCGGGCGGATGGTGCGCGATGCCCCCCACGACGAGTGGCGTCTCACGAACCACCCCGAGCGGATGCCGCTCACCTATACGCTGCAGGCCCGCAAGCGCTGAGCGTCAGACGCTCAGCACCGAGGACCAGAGAGGGGGTGACGTCGCATGGGACGAGCACGCAGAGCCCGCAAGATCGCCGCCACCGCGGCCTACGGCGGCGGTGGGATCGCCGCGGCAGGCGCCGCCCTCGGCGCGGCAGGCTGGGGGCTGATCAAGGCCGAGGCCGCGCTGGCCCGCCGGGTCATCGGCAGCCCCTTCGACTCCTCCCCCGATGACAACGGCGTGTACGGCTCCGGCGCGGGCCGCCCCTTCGAGATCGTCGTGCTCGGAGACAGCTCGGCAGCAGGTCTCGGTGCCGACGCCCCGCACGAGACCGTCGGTGCGATCATCGCCAACGGCGTCGCCGCCCTCACCGGGCGCCGGGTGCAGCTGACCAACCGCTCCGTCGTCGGGGCCGAGTCCAGCGACCTCGAGCGGCAGCTGGCCAACGCCCTCGAGGAGGTGCTGCGCCCGGACGTCGTCGTCATCATGATCGGCGCGAACGACGTGACCCATCGCATCGAGCGATCGGCCTCGGTGCGCGCCCTCGAGCAGACCGTTCGGCGCATCCGCGCCCTGGGGAGCGAGGTCGTCGTCGGCACCTGCCCCGACCTCGGCACCATCCAACCGATCGCCCAGCCACTGCGGGCCCTGATGAAGCACTGGTCGCGAGACCTCGCCGCCGCGCAGACCGTCGCGGTCGTCGAGGCCGGCGGTCGCACGGTGTCCCTCGCCGACCTGCTCGGCCCGGAGTTCGAGGGCTCCCCCCACGAGATGTTCAGCAAGGACCGCTTCCACCCCTCTCCCGCGGGCTACGCCCGCGTCGCCTCGGCGATGCTGCCGACGGTGTGCGCCGCCCTGGGCGTGTGGGGTGTCGACACGGTGGACCGCGCCCCCGAGCGACGGCGCGGGGAGGGGGTCGGGCCGGTCGCCGTGGCCGCCGGCCAGGCCGTCAAGGAGCCGGGCACCGAGGTCGCCCCCACCGAGATCGCCGGGCAGTCGCGCGGACCCCGAGGCCGCTGGGCGGTGCTGCTGCGCCGACGCCGCGACGCCGTCCCACCACCGCAGGACCCGGTCGAGGAGAGCCCGATCGAGGCGAGCGTCACCACCGACGGCAGTGACGCGGTGGCCGAGGGCGAGCCATCGGCATCCGACCTCGGTGCACCAACCTCGGACTCCCCGGCGAGTCCCGGCAGCGCCTGACGCCGGGACCCTGGATCAGCTCAGTCCGTGACGATGGCGTCGAGTTCGATCTCGACCTTCCAGCGGGGGTCGAGCAGCCCGGCCACGACGACCATCGTGCTGGCCGGGCGGATGTCGCCGAAGATCTCACCGTGGGCCGAGGAGATCGCCGCGACGACGTCCGCATCCGCATCGGTGATGTAGTGCCGGGTGCGCACGACGTGTTCCGGGCGCCCACCAAGCTCGGCGAGAGCCCCGAGGGCGATCTCCCAGCAGCGGCGGGCCTGCGAACCCGCGTCGACGCTGACGTGCCCGTCGGCGTTGATCGGTGCGGTGCCCGAGACCGCGATGTGCTGACCGACGCGGACGGCGCGGGAGAACCCGACGCTGCCCTCGTACGGCGACCCTGATGATGCTCGGCTACGCGTGGTGTCCATACCTGCATCATGGCCCTGCCGGCAGCCGTTCGCCGCGTGATGGTGACCACGGGGACACCTCGGGCGGGAACCTCCCGGCTACCCTTGCGGCATCCACTGAGCAAGCGCTTAGTGGATGCCGTTCGCCGGACGCCCCCGCGCGTCTCCCGTCCCGACGCCTGCGCGTCCCACCCCCAAGGAGCCCTCGTGACCGAGGCCGTCATCGTCGCCACCGCCCGCACCCCCATCGGCCGGGCGTTCAAGGGTTCGCTGAAGGACATCCGCCCCGACGACCTGTCGGCACAGGTGGTGCACGGTTTGCTGGCGAAGCTTCCGGGTCTCGACCCGAGCACCATCGACGACCTCTACTGGGGCTGCGCCGACCCGAGTGGACGGCACGGGTCGAACATGGCGCGGGTCATCGCGGTGCTCGCGGGCATGGACCACCTGCCGGCCGCGACGATCAACCGCTTCTGCGCGAGCTCGACCCAGACGATGCGGATGGCCTTCCACGCGATCAAGGCCGGCGAGGGCGACACGTTCTTGGTCGGCGGGGTCGAGTGCGTCTCGCAGTACACCTCGTTCGCGGGTGCGGGTGGCAGCGACGCCGACACCCAGAACCCCCTGTTCGCCGATTCTGCTGCGCGCTCGGCCGAGATGGCGGCGTCCAACGCGACCTGGACCGACCCGCGTGAGGCCGGGATGCTGCCCGACATCTACCTCTCAATGGGGCAGACGGCGGAGAACGTCGCGACCGCGCGCGGGGTGTCGCGGGCACGCCAGGACGAGTGGGGTGTGCTGAGCCAGAACCGGGCCGAGCAGGCGATCGCCGACGGGTTCTTCGCCCGCGAGATCCTGCCGGTGACGATGCCCGACGGCACGGTGGTCTCGACCGACGACGGGCCGCGGGCCGGGGTGACGCTGGAGGCCGTGTCGGGGCTGAAGCCGGTGTTCCGCGAGGAGGGCACCGTCACGGCGGGCAACTGCTGCCCGCTGAACGACGGGGCCTCCGGGGTTGTCGTGATGAGCGATGTCCGGGCGCGTGAGCTGGGGCTGACGCCGCTCGCGCGGATCGTGTCGACCGGGGTGTCGGGGCTCTCGCCGGAGATCATGGGCCTCGGACCGGTCGAGGCGTCGCGTCAGGCGCTGGCCCGGGCGGGCATGAGCATCGGTGACATGGACCTCTACGAGATCAACGAGGCGTTCGCGGCGCAGGTGCTGCCCAGCGCCGACGACCTGGGCATGGACCCCGAGCGGCTCAACGTGCACGGCGGCGCCATCGCCCTGGGTCACCCGTTCGGGTCGACCGGCACACGCATCATGACCACGCTCATCAACGGGTTGCAGACGCGCGACGGCCAGTTCGGCCTGGAGACGATGTGCGTCGGCGGCGGCCAGGGCATGGCGATCATCGTCGAGCGCCTGAGCTGACCCGGTATCTCCTCGCCGTGAGTGCGGAAGTGGCTGTCATGGCAACCACTTCCGCACTCATCGCGCGTCAGGCGAGGGCGCGTCAGGCGAGGGCGCGCCGGGCTGCGGTCAGCAGGTCGGGTATGCCGTCGCCGTTGCCCTGCGCGTAGGCGTCCCAGACGAGCACGCTGAGCTGGTCGACCACGACGGCCGGCCCGAGGTCCGGCACCTCCGCGACTTCTTGCGCTCCAGCCACCTCCGGCGGTGGGCGCTCAGGTGGCTGGAGTGCAAGAAGTCGCGGGAAGGTGCGGGGGGCGAGGTCGGCGAGAAGGTGGCGGAGCACCGGCATCCGCTGCTCTGCCGCGGCGATCGGGAGTTCGGCCCACCGTCGGCGGATGCGGTCGAGCTCGGTGCGCGCCTGCGGCGCGACGACGTCGCCGGATGCCGCCCGCCCGGCATCCGCTCCCGGGTCGCCTGACGTGCCGCCCGGGTGCACAGACGGCACCGCCGGGGCAGGTGAACCTGCCCCGGCGGGTGCGTGTGAGAGGTGCTCGGTCACTCGCGCAGGCGAGCGAACAGGCGCAGGAACTCGATGTAGAGCCACACCAGGGTGACGATCAGCCCGTGGGCCAGGAGCCACGAGTACTTCGCCGGTGCGCCGGTGCGGATGGCCTGCTCGATGGAGTCGAAGTCCAGGGCGAGGGTGAAGGAGGCCAGGCCGACGGCGAACAGCGAGATGCCGATGCCGAGGGGACCGGAGCCACCGAAACCAAACGCCGTGTTCGTGACCATCGCGAAGATGAAGTTCACGACGGCGAAGATCGCGTAGCCGAAGATCATCATCGTCATGATGCGGCGGAACTTGGCCGTCACCTTGATCAGGCCGAACTTGTAGGCCAGGAACATGCCGGCGAAGGTCGACAGGGTCGCGAGGACGGCTTGGCCGACGATGCCGGGGTAGGCCTCATTGAAGTACTGGCTCACAGCCCCCATGAACAGACCCTCGACCACGGCGTACGCCAGGATCAGCGGAACGCTGAGGGCCTTCTTGAAGGCGATGACGAGACCGAGCACGAGCGTGCCGATCATGCCGCCCAGCCACAGCATCATCCCCAGGCCGGGGTTCGCCGCAGCGACGGTCCAGCCGACGGCGCCGGTCACGAGGACGATGGCGAAGAGGCCGAGCGTCTTCATGATGACGTCGTCCATGGTGACGCGTCGGGTGTCGACCGGGCCTGCGGACGGCCCGTTGTACATGTCCTGAAGTTGCTGGGGAGTCATCTCCGCCATGTTCGGCTGGGCCGACATGGGTGACGGGGATGAGTAACCCTGGCCCCCGAAGCCGGCGTAGCCGCTCTGGGCATCCTTTTCGATGCGATTGAAGGCCGGATTGCTGGCCATCGTTCCTCCGTGATGGTCATGGCGGTGGCAGTCACCGCACGTGTCATCAGGATAAGCGTGCGGGAGTGGCCTCGTGTTCCCTCGCCACACGCCTGTGGACGACCGGGCAGCGGCGATGACAGTGCTGGTGCCCCCGACGGGGGTCGAACCCGCACCTGTGGCGATTTTAAGTCGCCTGCCTCTGCCAGTTGGGCCACGGGGGCGACGCCACTGTAGCCGCCACCCCGTTCCGACCAGGGTGGTGGCGAGGTCAGGGAGTTGGCGACGGCGTCACTGTCGGCGACGGGCTCGAGCTGGCGATCTGCGAGGTGGTCGGACTCGGAGTCGGTGAAGACGTCGGGCTGACCGCGGTGGAGGGCGCCACCCCGGGAACCGGCGCGAGGACGAGCGGCGGTGTCCACGGCATCCGGGGATCAGCCCAGGCATCGTGGCCCGCCCACCGCAACGGAAAGACGTCCCGGGCCACGTCCGGCATGCCGTCGTCCGGCCGTGTCGGGATGCCCTCGAAGGTTCCGTCGAACAGCAGGTTCGTGTCGATGACGACCGTTCGACCGGCTTGGTCGAACAGCCGCACGCCGTCGAGGCGGTTACCTGACGCGTCGTAGGCGAAGAGGTTGCGCACCTCCTCGCCGTTCGCGGTGATCGATTCCGGGTATGGCGCATAGCCCTCGCTCATGTACTCGTTGTCCGACCCGAGGTAGCTCTGTGTGTACGTCGACACCATCGGCAACACCGCAAGGGCTGCGATGACGTTGGCGACAGCGAGCGACGTCCACACTGCCGGGCGCAGGGGCTCACGACGCCGCAACGTCAGGCCCAACCAGAAGGAGAGGACTGCGCCGAGCATCGGCAGCAGAACCGTACGGCCGGTGCCTGTCCACATGGACAGCAACCAGCCCAGGGCGGCACCGCGCGCGAGCCACCACGTCGGGCGGAGCTCGCGCAGCCACGGCCAACGAACGAGGATGCCGTCGCCCCTGGCGCCAAGCGACGTCACCATGGTCTCGACGAGACCCGGACCGGTGGCGCCAGCGCCGACGACGGGCGCCCGGGGGGCGAGGCCGGCCGCTGCCCGCAACTCGGCGGCGTAGGCCTCGGGCTCCCCGAGCAGCACCCCGAGCCGCTCGCCAGTCTCGGCAGCGCGCTCGTCCAGGTCCGCCTCCATACCGGCAGTGAGATCCTCGACCTCATCGCTGGGCAGGTCCGAGAGCCAGCTGCGCACCGCGGTGACGTACGCGCGCACGTCGGCCGCGCGAGCCTGCGCCGACTCGGCACCGGCGGGCAGCACCTGAGTTGCTGCGGCGGAGCCCCCGTTGGTTGTCCCACCCATGGCTTCCGTGTCGTTCATGACTGCACTCCTGCCTGCTCGAGCAAACCGTCCATCGTCGCGGCGAACGCCGCCCAGGTCTTGCCCTCGGTCTCCAGCAGGTGCCGGCCCTGGGCGTTGATGCCGTAGTACTTGCGGTGCGGGCCCTCGTCGGAGGGCACGACGTACGAGGTCAGCGCGCCAGCCGAGTAGAGGCGGCGCAGCGTGCCGTAGACCGACGCGTCGCCCACCTCGTCGAGCCCTGCCGAGCGCAACCGGCGCACGACGTCGTAGCCGTAGCCGTCCTCCCGGGCGACGACCGCGAGCACGGCGAGGTCGAGCACCCCCTTGACCAGCTGTGTGCCCTCCATGGCACCCCTCCTTTGCGCACATCCCGATGATGCAGTTCGCACACTACCGCGGATTGCGTATTAGTGCGCACCGCGAACTACCACCGGCGCGTCGCCTTCCACGATGTGACCTATTGGTCGATTCGCGTACGGCGCCCGCCGGCGCCGGGTTAGACGTCACGGGCGCAGGGTTGGACGTCAGGGGCGGACGTCAGGGAGTTCGCGTCAGGAGGAGACGAGCGACAGGGTGACCCCGTCGAGGATGTCGTGCTCCGAGGTCACGACGACCGCCTCGGGCGAGCGCGCCAGCACCCGGTCGAGCACCTCGAGCCACACGAGGGCCCCTCCCCCGATGACGTCGACCCGCCCAGGGTGCATGAAGCCGAGCCCCGCCCGCTGCTCCCTGCTCATCGCGAGCAACGAGCGGCACGCCTCGCGGTGCACGTCCGCCGGGATGCGAGCCAGGTGGGAGGCCTCCGGGTCGTACCTCGTCAGACCGAGCGCGTGCGCGGTGATCGTCGTGATGCTCCCGGCCAGCCCGACGACGGCCCCGACCCCGTCGAGGCGCACCTCGCGTTCAGCGACGTCGAGCGCGGCACGCACGTCGGCCCGGGCGGCCGCCACCTGATCAGCCGTCGGCGGGTCGTCGTGCAGGTGACGCTCGGTCATCCGCACGCTGCCGATGTCCATCGAGTACGCCGCCTCGACGTGGGCCGTCCCTCGCACGAGCTCGGTCGAGCCGCCCCCGAGGTCGACGACCGCATAGGGCCCCGGCACGGCAGCGGCCCGAAGGCCACCGGTCGCGCCGGTGAACGACAACTCGGCCTCCACGATGCCCTCCACCACCTCCGGCACGACATCGAGATCACCGAACGCGGCCCGCACCCCCTCGACGAACACCCCTGCGTTGCGCGCGTCCCGCGAGGCCGACGTCGCGACGAAGCGCACCGCCGTGACCCCGTGCTCACGGCACAACGCGGCGTACTCGCGGGTCATCGCCAAGGTCCGCTCCATCGCGTCGGGCGCGATCACCCCCGTGCGATCGATGCCCTGCCCGAGCCGCACGACCTCCATCCGGCGCACCCGATCAACGAGCGCCCCACCGGCATCCACGTCGGCGATGAGCAACCTGATCGAGTTCGTCCCGCAGTCGATCCCCGCGACCCGAGTCGGGGCCCCGCTCACGCCGAGGCCTCCCCCTGGGCCGCGGCAGACCCGGGTGCGTCGGCCGAACACGGATGCCGTTGCCACCACTGCGGGAGCATCGCCAGCGCTTCGTCCCCCAGCGGGTTGACGCCCGGCCCCGCCCCGAGCGAGTGGGCGACCAGGACGTGCAGGCACTTGACCCGGGTCGGCATCCCACCGGCGGAGATGCCGGCGACCTCAGGCACGTCACCGAGCTGGGCCCGCCGCTCGAGGTAGTCGACATGGGCCGCGGCATACGCCGCGCGCAGGGCCTCGTCGTGCTCGAGCCGCTCCGACATCTCGCGCATGACCCCCTGGCTCTCCAGGGTCGACAGGGCACCGGTCAGCTTCGGGCAGGTGGCGTAGAACGACGTGGGGAACGGCGTGCCGTCGGGCAGTCGCGGCTCGGTGCGCACGACATCCGGCTCGCCACAGGGGCACCGGTGAGCGACCTCGGCGACGCCGCGGACCTCGCGCCCGAGCTGCCGGGTCACGGCTTCCAGGTCGGCCGGATCGACGGGCGGCAGGTCGTGGCCTGCGCTCATCGGCGGGCTCCCGGCGCGTCCGCGGTGCGTGCGGACTCCCAGACACCCTGGTACCAGGGCAGCTCCTCGTCCGACGAGGCAATGGCGGCCAACGGGTCACGGTTGCCGGCGTCGGGCTCCGGGTCGAGCACCGTGTACGACTTCTCGCCGGGCTTGACGAACTTCAGCCGTTGCCGGGCCTGCTGCTCGACGTAGGCGGGGTCACGCCAGCGCTCGCGCTCGGCCTGGAGCGCCGCGACGTCCTGCTCCTGGGCGGCAACCTTGTCGCGCAGCGCCGCGATGTCGCCGCGCTGCCCGATGTAGGCGGTGACCGTCGACCCGAGCAGGATGACGAGCAGGCCCAGCACGGCGGTCAGGGCCAGTGCACGACGGGCCCGGCGGTCACCCGTGACCCCGCCGAGCAGCCGACGCCACCCCGTGACGGGCACCGCCGCGGGAGGCGCCGACGAGCCCGCTGGACGGGTGGACGCCGACGGGCGCCCCCCGGCCGGACGTCGCGGTGGTCGCGACGCCGGACCGCGGGAGCGCCCGGTGGCCATACGAGTACTCAGCCCTGCTGGCGGCGGGCAAAGCGCGGGAAGGCCTCGGCGCCGGCGTAGACCGCGGCGTCGTCCAACTCTTCCTCGATGCGCAGGAGCTGGTTGTACTTGGCGACGCGCTCGGAACGGGCCGGCGCGCCGGTCTTGATCTGGCCGCAGTTGGTGGCGACGGCGAGGTCGGCGATCGTCGTGTCCTCGGTCTCGCCGGAGCGGTGGCTCATCATGCAGCGGTACCCGTTGCGCTGGGCCAGCGACACGGCATCCAACGTCTCCGTGAGCGAGCCGATCTGGTTGACCTTGACGAGCAGGGCGTTGGCGGTGCCGGTCTCGATGCCGCGGGCCAGGCGCTCGGGGTTGGTGACGAACAGGTCGTCGCCGACGAGCTGGACGTCGTTGCCCATGCGGTCGGTCATGGCCTTCCAGCCGTCCCAGTCGGACTCGTCCAGCGGGTCCTCGATGGACACGAGCGGGTAGTCGCGCACGAGCTCGGCGTAGTAGTCGATCATCTCGGCCGAGGTCTTCGAGCCGCCCTCGAAGGAGTAGACACCACCGTCGTGGAACTCCGAGGCGGCGACGTCGAGCGCCAGGGCGATCTGCTCGCCCGGGGTGTAGCCGGCCTTCTCGATGGCGACGAGGATGAGGTCGAGCGCGGCCCGGTTGGACGGCAGGTTGGGCGCGAAGCCACCCTCGTCGCCGAGGCCCGTGGCCAGGCCCTGCTCCTTGAGCACGCCCTTGAGCGCGTGGTAGACCTCGGCCCCCCAGCGCAGCGCCTCACGGAAGCTGTCGGCGCCGATCGGCGCGATCATGAACTCCTGGATGTCGACGTTGGAGTCGGCGTGGCTGCCACCGTTGAGGATGTTCATCATCGGCACGGGCAGGACGTGGGCGTTCGGCCCACCGACGTAGCGGAACAGCGGCAGGTCGGCGGAGTCGGCGGCCGCGCGGGCCACGGCCAGCGAGACACCGAGGATGGCGTTGGCGCCGAGCTTCTCCTTGTTGGCGCTGCCGTCGGCGGCGAGCATCTCGGCGTCGATGAGGCGCTGCTCGCTGGCCTCGAAGCCGAGCAGCTTGGGGCCGAGGTCGTCGATGACGGCGTCGACGGCCTTGAGCACACCCTTGCCGAGGTAGCGGTCCTTGTCCCCGTCACGGCGCTCGGAGGCCTCGAAGGCCCCCGTCGATGCGCCGCTGGGAACAGCCGCCCTCGCGAGGGTGCCGTCGTCGAGGGCAACCTCGACCTCAACCGTGGGGTTGCCGCGCGAGTCGAGGATCTCGCGGGCGCCTACTGCCTCGATGCTGGCCACGCCGGACTCCTGAAAGTTGTTCTGGATGGGATCGGGTCCGAGCCTAGTCCTCGTCACCGACCTGCGCTGGGCGCGACCCGCTTCGTGGGCAGACCCGTCCCCGGGCCCGGGCGGTCAGCGTGCCGCGTAGGCCACGGCGATGGCGGTGCCGACCACGGCGTTGTTGCGCACGAGGGCGAGGTTGGTCTCCAGGGAACGACCATCGGACAGCTCGACGAGCCGGCCCAGGAGGTAGGGCGTGATGTCCTTGCCGGTCACGCCCAGCGCGTCGGCGTCGGCCAGGGCCCGGGCGATGACGGAGTCGATGTCCTCGTGCGCCATCTCGCTCTCGGCGGGCACCGGGTTGGCGATCGAGATGCCACTGCCGAGGCCGAGGCCCCAGGTGGCCTCCATGAGGGCGGCGATCTCCTGCGGGGTGTCCAGGCGCATGGGCGTTCGCAGGCCGCTCGTGCGGGAGAAGAACGAGGGGAAGTCGTCCGTGCCGTAGCCGACGACGGGCACGCCGAGGGTCTCGAGCACCTCGAGGGTGCGGCCGATGTCGAGGATCGACTTGACCCCGGCCGAGATCACCGCGACCTCGGTGCGTGACAGCTCGGTGAGGTCGGCGGACACGTCCATCGAGCTCTCGGCCCCCTGGTGCACACCCCCGAGCCCACCGGTGACGAAGACCCGGATGCCGGCGAGCCCCGCGATCCGCATCGTGCTCGCCACCGTGGTCGCGCCGTGGGTTCCGGTGGCCACGACGTAGGGCAGGTCGCGCACGCTGACCTTGCGGATGTCGTCGCGCGAGCCGAGTATCTCGAGCTCGTCGGTGGACAGGCCCACGGTCGGGGTGCCGTTCAGCACGGCGATCGTGGCGGGCACGGCTCCACCGTCCCGAACGATCTGCTCGACCTCGCGCGCCATCGCGACGTTGGCCGGGTACGGCATCCCGTGGCTGATGATCGTCGACTCCAGCGCGACGACGGGGGTGCCGTCGGCGAGCGCCTGCGCGACCTCCGGGTCGAGCTTGAGCAGGGGGTGCGGGGTGGTCGACGTGCTGGTGGTCATCGGTGGAGCTCCTTGGTGGACGGCTGGGACGGGGTCAGGTGGGCCGCGACGAGCGCGGGAGTGAGGTCGTCGCGCACGGTGTCGGGCGAGGCGCAGGTGAGCGCGGCGAGCACCTGGCCGTGGCGGGCTGCCTCGACGACGTCGGCGCCGTCGAGCAGGGCGTTGACGAAGCCGGCGGTCATCGAGTCGCCCGCACCGGTGACGTCGGCGACGTCGGTCGGCGGGGCATCGACGAGGACGACGCGGGGGGTGGATGCCGTGGCGATCGAGAGCAGGCTGCCGGCGGTTCCGCGGCGCACCCACACGTGGCTCACCCCGCGCTCGTGGAGGAGGGCTGCCGCCACTCGCACGGCATCCACGTCCGGCTCGACGGGAGCACCGACGAGGGCGGAGAGCTCGTCGACGTTGGGCGTGACGGTGTGCACGGGGATCGTGCCGTCGAGCACGGGTGCGACCGCCGTGGCCTTGGCGACGCTCACCGGGTCGAGGATGCTGAGCACCCCCGCCTCGGCGGCCGCGTTGAGCAGCCACCGCACCACGGACTCGGACAGGTTGGCGTCGACGACGAGTGCGTCGGCACCGGTGAGCAGGCCCGGAACGGACGCGAGGTCGGCAACCGCGAGCTCGTCGGTGGCGCGCATGTCGGCCACCGCGATGTGCAGGTCCCCGCTGTCGGCGAGCACCGCGACGTAGGTGCCGGTGGGGTGGGGGGAGCGCACGAGGTGGCCGCAGTCGACACCGGCGGCGGTGGTGCGATCGGCGACGGCCTCACCGGCCGGGTCGTCGCCGACGGGGGCGACGAGCACGGTGGGACGGCCGAGGCGGGCGAGGTTCTCGGCGATGTTGCGACCCACCCCGCCGACCGTCGAGGACGACGTGCCCGGGTTGCTCGTGCCGAGGACCGGGGCACCGGCGGTGCGCACCTTGGTGTCGAGGACGGCTCCGCCGACGACGAGCACCGTGTCGGCCTCGGGGCGCAGCAGGTAGCCGCGGCCGCGGACGACCCCCTTCTTCATGAGGTTGGACAGGTGCACCGAGACCGCGGCCCGGGTGGAGCCGATGCGCTCGGCCAGGGCTGCGGCGTCGAGCATGGGGTCGGCACGCAGCAGGGTGACGATCTCGTGTTCGCGAACAGTCAGTTTCACGTTGGAACTCTAAAGGAACCTTGGGTCTCCAAGCAAGGGGTGCGCCCTGCTCGAGGTAGCCGGCCATCGAGTGAGCGCGACATGCCGTGTTCGGTGAACGCCGACGGCATGCTGCGCTCACTCGCCTTTGGATCTTCTGGGCCCGAACGGGCCCCTGTGGATAAGTTCCCGGGCTGGCGACGCGCACCATGCAGGGTGGGGCCATGGAGGGTCTGGGGCTGCCGTCGGAGTTGACCTCCCGCCCCTTCACCGTTGCCCAGGGGCGGGAGGCCGGACTGCGGCTGCGCACCCTGCGCTCGCCCCGGCTGCACGTCCCGACACACGGCGTGCGCATGATCTCGACGCCGGCCACGGTGCACGAACGGGCAGCGGCCTTCGCGCTCGGCCTTCCGGACGATGCCGCCTTCTCCCACGTCAGCGCCGCCCAGCTGCTGGGCCTGCCCCTACCCACGGCGCTGGAGGCCCAGGAGGTGCTCGACGTCATGCGGCCCACGTCCCGGGCACAAGTTCGTCGCGATGGATGCCGCGGCCATCGAGGGCTTGAACGACGCGAGGTGATCGACGTGCAGGGCCTGCGCGTGGTCGCTCCCGCAGACACCTGGTGCGACATGGGCGAACTGACCTCACCGGCGCTGGCGATCGATGACCTCGTGGTCATGGGCGACGCGGCGGTCAACCGACTCGAGCCCGAGGGAATCGCCACGCTCCGGTCAGCGCTCGACGCGAGGACACGCCCACGAGGTCGGGCGCGACTCATGGCAGCGGGGGGCCTGATCAGGGTGGGCTCGCGGTCGCCGATGGAGTCCCGGACCCGGCTGATGTTCCATCGGGCGGGATTCCCCGAACCCGAGCTCAACGCCGAGGTCCTCGACTGCCACGGCGGGTGGCTGCTCGACGGGGACTTCGTCTGGCGTCGTCAGCGAGTCATCGGTGAGTACCAGGGTGCTGATCACGCATCGCGCAAGCGCCGCAGCGCGGACAGCATGCGCTCGGGCCTTGCCACGGACGAGGACTACCAGGTGATCGAGATCAACGCCGAGGACGTCTACGGACGAGCCCGGCGCTGCACGTTGCTGCGTCGTTTCGCCCGGGCAATGGACATCGACCCCGCAACGCTGACCATCGAGTGAGCGCGACATGCCGTGTTCGGTGAACGCCGACGGCGTGTCGCGCTCACTCGATCAGCACAGCCGGGACCTCGCGCGGGCCGGCGGCAGCCTCAGCGCTGCAGCCCCTCCAGGGCAGCCCGCACCTCGGACTCAGCCGCGGCGAGAGCCGCGCGGGCACGCTCGACGCGCGCCACGGCATCCGGGTCGGGGGTCAATCCGCGGCGGCGGACCCGGGCGAGCACCTTGTCCGCCGCGAGCCCCCCGGGCAACGACGTCGGGATGCCGTGCAGCAGGTCGGCGCGGTAGTCATCTCCCCCAGCCCCCGCCTTCTCGACGGCCTTGATGCTCTCCCAGGCGGCCTCGACCTCGGCCGGGGTGGACGCATCCCCATCCGCGAAGACGTGGGGATGCCGGCGGACGAGCTTGTCGACGAGAAGCCCGGCCACGGTGTCGATGTCGAACGCGCTCTCCGCCGCCTCCTCGGCGACCCGGGCGTGGAAGACCACCTGGAGGAGGATGTCGCCGAGCTCCTCCGCGAGGTGACCGCGGTCGCCGCCAGCGATGGCGTCGAGCACCTCGTGGGCCTCCTCCACGAGGTAGGGCGCCAGGCTCTCGTGGGTCTGCTCGGCGTCCCAGGGGCAGCCGCCGGGTGAGCGCAACCGGTCCATGGTGGCGACGACGTCGAGCAGGCGCCCGCCCTGGACGTCCCACGACCCGACGACGAGTTCGACCTCGGGCGGGGTCGCGAGCCGTGAGACCTCGGCCGCCACGGCATCCGCCAGACCCGGGTCACCGTCAGCACTCCCGAGCCACACGACCGACACGGCACCGGCGAGGTCGACCAGACGCCGCGCCAGCTCGGGCGGCGACGCGTCACCGACCTGCTCGACGGTGAACCCTGCCTCCTCGACGGCCTGGGCCACCGGCTCGTCGAACGAGCGGGCCAGCCGAACCGCATAGCCCTGGACGACCTGCCAGGCACCGTGCGAGAGCAGGCCCGGAGCCACCCGGGGAGAGGTGACGAGCATCCCGAGGCGCCCGCTGGGCGCGCCGGGCACAGCGCTCACGGCGCGGGGATTTCCTCGGCCTTGATCCACTCCGGGGCCGTCAGCTGGATGGACGCGGTCTCCGGCGCGAAGGTCCCGTACCGCGGGTTGACCTCGACGTCGAGGGCCCCCATCGCCTCGGTGATCGCCGCGCCGTCGGCCTCGGTGATCTGACCGGACTGCTGGGCGGCGGTGATGGCGGAGGCCAAGCGGATCACCTGAAGCGTCTCGCCACTCGGGTTGGCCACCCCACGGCCCTGCGCCTCACGGGTCGCGAGGGTGTCGGAGACGACGATGCCCTTGTCCCGGAGGACGTCCAGAACCACCGGCGCCTGCACGAGCGCGGTCAGTGCACCGCTCGGCGTGAGGGGCTCCTGGAGCAGCGCCGGCTCCATGGAGTTGATCTGGGCCATGGCGACCTGGAGCTGGCCCTCGGTGATGACGTTCCCGTCGACGACGGCCGCGGTCTCGGCCCGGTTGACCGAGCAGCCGGCGCTCATGAGCGCGGCGCCGAGCGCGAGCACCGCGAGGGAGCGGCGAACGGAGAGAGTCACGAGCTGTCCTTTCGAGAGCGGGCCCCGCTACACACGGGAGGCGGCCACCGCGGCGGCCTGAGCCACATTGTCCATGACGACCGACGAGATGACCTCACCAGCCCACGACAACACCTCGCGATCACGCACCGGACGCCCGCCGACGCGGGCCGTCATCGGCTTCGGGACGAGGATGGTGCCGAGCGCGGGCTTGATGATCGACCCGGGGTGCAGGCGCATGAGGCGCAGTTCCTGGCTCTCGCGGAGCTCGACCGGGCCGAAGCGCACGTGGTTGCCCTGCACGCTGATGTCGGCGATGCCCGCGGCCCGGGCCACGGTGCGCAGCCGGGCCACCTCGAGCAGGTTGACCACGGCCTGGGGCGGCGTGCCGTAGCGGTCGACGAGCTCGGCCTCGATCTCGGCGAGCTCGGCCGCATCGACGACGGCGGCGAGCTTCTTGTACATCTCCAGGCGCAACCGCTCGTGCGGCACGTAGTCGTGCGGCAGGTGCGCGTCGACGGGCAGCTCGATCTTGATCTCGGTCGGGGTCTCGTCGCTCTCACCGCGGAAGCTGGCGACGGCCTCACCGACGAGCCGGACGTACAGGTCGAAGCCCACTCCGGCGATGTGCCCCGACTGCTCGCCGCCGAGCAGGTTGCCGGCGCCGCGGATCTCGAGGTCCTTCATCGCCACCCGCATGCCCGAGCCGAGGTCGGTGTTGCTCGCGATCGTCTGGAGCCGGTCGAGCGCGGTCTCGCTGAGCGGCACCTCCGGCGGGTAGAGGAAGTACGAGTAGGCGCGCTCGCGCCCACGCCCGACGCGGCCGCGCAGCTGGTGCAGCTGCGAGAGGCCGAGGCGGTCGGCGCGCTCGACGATGAGGGTGTTCGCGTTGGAGATGTCCAGCCCGGTCTCGACGATCGTCGTGCAGACGAGGACGTCGAAGCGCTTCTCCCAGAAGTCGACGACGACCTGCTCGAGCTGGTGCTCGCCCATCTTCCCGTGGGCGACGGCGACCCGAGCCTCGGGCACCAGCTCGCGCAGCCGTGCGGCGGCCTTGTCGATCGTCGACACCTTGTTGTGCACGAGGAAGACCTGCCCCTCGCGCATCAGCTCGCGACGGATCGCGGCGGTCACGGTCTTCTCGTCGTACGCCCCGACGTAGGTGAGGACGGGGTGGCGTTCCTCGGGCGGCGTCGCGAGCGTCGACATCTCCCGGATGCCGGTCACGGCCATCTCCAGCGTGCGCGGGATCGGTGTCGCGGACATCGCGAGCACGTCGACCGAGGTGCGCAGCGCCTTGAGCTGTTCCTTGTGCTCGACACCGAAGCGCTGCTCCTCGTCGATGACGACGAGGCCGAGGTCCTTGAACTGCACCTCCTTCGACAGCAGCCGGTGGGTGCCGATGACGAGGTCGACCGAGCCGTCGGCCAGCCCGGCGAGCACCGCCTTGGCCTCCTTGTCGGTCTGGAAGCGCGACAGCGCCTTCACGACGACCGGGAACCCGGCATACCGCTCGGCGAAGGTGTTGGCGTGCTGCTGCACGAGCAGGGTCGTCGGGCACAGGATGGCGACCTGCTTGCCGTCCTGCACGGCCTTGAACGCGGCCCGCACGGCGATCTCGGTCTTGCCGTAGCCGACGTCGCCGCACACGAGCCGGTCCATCGGCACCGAGCGCTCCATGTCGGCCTTGACCTCGTCGATGGTGCTCAGCTGGTCGGGCGTCTCGATGTGGGCGAAGGCGTCCTCGAGCTCGCGCTGCCACGGGGTGTCGGGCGAGAACGCGTGCCCGGTCGTCGCCATCCGCGCGGAGTACAGCCGGATGAGCTCGGCCGCGATCTGCTTGACGTAGCGCTTGGCGCGGCTCTTGGTCTGCTGCCAGTCCGAGCCACCCATCTTGCTCAGGGTCGGCTGCTCACCGCCGACGTACCGGGTGACCTGGTCGAGCTGGTCGGTCGGCACGTAGAGCCGATCCCCGGGCTGCCCCCGCTTCGAGGGTGCGTACTCGAGGACGAGGTACTCGCGGGTCGCGGTCGCCACGGTGCGTTGGACCATCTCGACGAACTTGCCGACACCGTGCTGCTCGTGGACGACGAAGTCGCCCGGCTGGAGCGCGAGGGGGTCGACCTGGTTGCGGCGACGCGACGGCATCCGCCGCATGTCCTTGGTGGAGGTTCCCGAGCCACCCGCCGACCCGGTGAGGTCGGACTCGGTGATGACGGCGAGGCGCTCCGCCGGCACGAGGAACCCCGGGCCCGCGGCCCCCGTGGTCACCGTCACGACGCCGGATGCCGGCTGGGCGCCACCGCTGCCGGCGTCACCGCCCGCACTGACCAGGCGGCTGGGCACGTCGTGCTCGGCGAACACCTCGGCGACCCGCTTGGCCAGGCCCGGCCCCTCGGTGGCGACGAGGACCGACCAGTTGTCGGCCACCAGGGCGCGCAGGTGGGTCACGGCAGCGTCGGTGTCACCGCGGAAGGTGGGCGAGACCTCGAGGCCGAGGTCGAGCACGTCGCCGTCCTCGTCGCCGGCGAACGGGGTGAGGTCGAGCCAGCGCACCCCGAGGTCGCGGGCCTGGGCTCGCAGTTCGGCCAGGGTCCGGAACGACGCCGTGCCGAGCACGGACTGCAGGTCGATCGGCACGACGTTGCCGCTCGCGGCGTTGGCCCAGCCGGCCTCGAGGAACTCCTGGCTGGTCGAGGTGAGGTCGTGGGCGCGGGTGCGGACCCGCTCGGGGTCACAGGTGACGAGCAGCGACCCCTGGGGCAGCACGTCGAGCAGCGTCTCCATGCCGTCGACGAGGGCCGGGGACAGCGACTCCATGCCCTCGACGGCGATGCCGTGGGCGAGCTTCTCGAGCAGGTCGACGGCGCCGGGCAGCCGGTCTGCCAGCGCGGCCGCCCGCTCGCGCACGGTGTCGGTGAGAAGCAGCTCGCGGCACGGCGGTGCCCACAACCCGTGCTCGGCCACCTCGAGCGAGCGCTGGTCGGCGACCTTGAACCAGCGGATCTCCTCGACCGTGTCGCCCCAGAACTCCAGGCGCAGCGGGTGCTCCTCGGTCGGCGGGAAGACGTCGAGGATGCCACCGCGCACCGCGAACTCACCGCGCCGCTCCACGAGGTCGGTGCGGGCGTAGGCGGCTGCCGCGAGGTCCTCGACGACCTGCTCGAGGGGGCGCTCGTCACCGGCCTGGAGCGCGACGGGGCGCAGGTCACCCAGACCCTTGGCGATCGGCTGCAGGACCGCCCGGACGGGGGCGACGACGACGGCGAGGTGGCCGTGGGAGGCGTCCCCGGCATCCGGGTGGGCCAGGCGACGCAGCACGGACAGGCGCTGGCCGACGGTGTCACTGCGCGGGCTGAGCCGCTCGTGCGGCAGGGTCTCCCAGCTGGGGAAGAGGCCGACACGACCCGAGCCCAGGCTGGCCTCGAGCGCGGCCTGGAGGTCTTCGGCCTCGCGGCCGGTCGCGGTGACCGCGAGCACCGGGGTGGTGGTGGCTCGGTCTGACGCGGCGGCCGCGAGCGCAGCGATGAGCGCCGATCGGGCGCCGGGCGGAGCGGTGGCGGTGACCTCGGCGCCGGGGACGCTCAGGGCCTCCTGCAGCCGTTGGGTACCGGGCAGTGCAGCGACATGGGAGCGCAGGGCGGACAGCGAGGACATCGCCGCACACTGTAGTCGCGCCTACCGACAGCCTCAGTCCAGCGAGCCGGGAAGGCAGACGTTGAAGGCGACCACACCGACCGCATCGGTGTCCCACGTGCGCGCGACGGACCCCCACGGACGCTGGGTGCGGACCGTGAGGCGTGGTTGCTGACCATCGCCGGCGACCGACCCGGTGTCGAACACCTCCTGCCACTCCTCGTCGGTCCGGACAGAGCAGTCGACGGTGAGCGACACGTTCAGGGTGCCGTGCCCCCCGGGGCCGAGGCGGTCAGGAACGAGCACCGCATCGGTGACCGTCAGGCCGCGCTCGTGCGTGTCGACCGAGACCACCTGCTCGGGCCAGACCCCCCAGTTGTCCACCTCGACGCTGACCTCGGCCAGTGCCGTGTTGCGGTTGGCACTGCCCCCACTGCTCCCTGCGAGAGACAGACCCGGCCGGGCGACGCCGAGCGCGAAGGCCAGGGCGAGCAGGGTGGCCCCGGCCACAAGACCCACGCCGACCCGGCGAATGAGGTGCTGTTCCCGCCGATCGACGTCCCCGACCGCCGCCATCGAGCGGTTCCACACGTTGGTGTCCATGCGATCAATGTATCAATACTTCGACACATTGACACAAGGGGTTGGAGCCAGCCATGCTGTCCCCATGTTCGGACCGGGAGCCCTCGTCCTCGCCGCCTTCGTCGTGCTGGTCGGCGTCGTCGCCGTCGTGGTGGCAACGCACGTGTCGAGGAGCCCGCTGAAGCCCGGCACGGTCGACCGGTTCGCGCGCAGGCAACGGCTGACGATCACCGACGCCAACGCGACCCACGTGGTCGCTGCCCTGCTGGTGACCCACCGCTGGCGGCGAGCCGGGCTCGTGTGGGGGCTGGCGATGGGGGTGCTGTGGTCCCTGCGATCGTCCGCCCTGACCCTGCACCTCATCGCCGGACTGCTCGGCTGGTTCGCCGGTGCGGTGATCGCCGAGTGGCGCATCGGGCGACTGGACACACCGGGAGCACGGCGGGCCGCAACCCTGGAGCGGCGCACCGTGACCCGCTACCTCACCGTCGAGGCCCTCGCCCTGGCGGGCATCACCACGGCCGCGCTGGTGGCCCTGCTGCTCGCCTCCGGCGCTCGCACCGGGACCAGCGGCACCTGGTGGGGGTGGGTGGCCTACACGGGAGCCCTGGTCGTCATCTGTGCACTCACCGCGGGGGCCGTGATGCGGCGTCCGAGCGGCTTCGTCGACGCCGACGTGCGCGATGCCGACGACGCGCTGCGCACGCACGCGCTGGGGGTGCTCGTCGGCTCGGCCATCGCCGCGTCCTACCCCGCGCTGACGGGATTCGCCCTGCTCGCAGCCCACCCCGACGGCGCCCCTCCCTCGACGACCGCGCCCTGGACGCTCCTGATCATGGTCGCGGCCCTGCTCAGCGGTGCGTGGGTCGCCGTGTGGGCGCCCTCCGCCCGCGGCCGGCGGCTCTCGACGGGCACGGTCGAGGCCACGCAGCCCGTCCACGCCGTCCCTGCCGCCCATTTCGACCACTCCGCCCCCTCCGGCCCTTCGGAGCCACCACCGTCATGATCATCGACGTCGACCCGTCGGGAGCGGTGCCCGTCTACGAACAGGTGCGCACCCAGCTCGCCGAGATGATCGTCACGGGCGCCCTGCCGCAGGGCTTTCGCCTGCCGACCATCCGCCAGCTCGCTGCCGACCTCGCCCTGGCACCGGGAACCATCGCCCGCGTCTACCGCGAGCTCGAGGCGGAAGGGCTCGTCGTGTCACGGGTGCGGCACGGCACCGTGGTCGCGGCCGTGCCGGAACGCCACCTCTCCGATCCCACCACGGCCGTCGCCGCCGCCGCACGCACCTATGCCGGTGCCAGTCGGCGGCTCAACCTCAGCCTCGACGACGCCGTCGCGGCCCTGAGGGAGCAGTGGGCCCAGCTCAGCGGCTGACCCCCGCCGTCACGCAGCCGGTCAGCGCGGTGCGTGGACCTTCTGCTGCGCGTCGAGCAGGCCGAGCGTGACGAGGGACTCCACGGCATCCGCGGCGTCGTCGAGGAGGAAGGGCAGCTGCTTGCGCTGGGTCGGCGAGAAGTCACGCAGGACGTAGTCGGCGGCATCCATGCGCCCCGGCGGGCGGCCGATGCCGACCCGCACCCGGTGGTAGTCCTTGGTACCGAGCGAGTTGCTGATCGAGCGCAGCCCGTTGTGGCCACCTTCACCGCCACCGCGCTTGAGGCGGATCGTGCCCTCGTCGAGGTCGAGCTCGTCGTGCACGACGACGACCCGCTCGGGCGTGACGGAGAAGAAGCGCACCAGCGCCGAGACCGGCCCACCGGACTCGTTCATGTAGCAGTTCGGCACGGCGATCACGGCCGACGGGCCGGGCACTCCCCCGGGGCCGGTGCCCAGGCGCACCTGCGCGGCGACGGCGCGGGCCTTGTGGGTGCGCAGGCTGCTGCTGGTGCGCCGGGCCAGTTCGTCGATCACCATGGCACCGACGTTGTGCCGGTTGCCGGCGTACGTGGGGCCGGGGTTGCCGAGCCCGACGACGAGCCAGGGTCCGCTGTCGCTCATCGCGCCAGTATGCCTTTCGGTGGGATGCCGCCCGGTCGGGATGCCGTCCGGTGCGGACGACGTCGGGGCCCGGTCCGTGCGGACCGGGCCCCGACGTCAGTCAAGTCAGAGTGAGCCAGGCTCAGGCGTCGCTGTCGGAGGCAGCAGCCTCGTCGGACTCCTCGCGCTCGATGCCGGCCTCGGCCTCGGCGTCGGCGAGCTCGGCCTCGAGGGCCTCCTCGGAGACCTGCGCGGTGACGTTGACGACGAGGGTCTCGGCGTCGGTGATGAGCGTGGCGCCCTTGGGCAGCTCGACCTGGCCCGCGAGGATCTGCGTGCCGGCCTCGAGGCCCTCGACCGAGATGGTGATGCCCTCGGGGATGTGGGTGGCCTCGACCTCGAGCTCGAGGCTCGTGCTGTCGGTGGTGACCATGGTGTCGGGAGCAGCGTCACCCTCGATGTGGACCGGGATGTCGACGGTGACCTTCTCGCCCTTGCGCACGACGACCAGGTCGATGTGCTCGATGACCGGCTTGATCGGGTCGCGCTGCACGTCCTTGGCCAGGGCGAGCTGCTCCTTGCCGTCGAGGACGATGGTGAGCAGGGCGTTGCTCGTCTTGAGCGCCTTCATCGTCTCGTGGGCAGCGAGGGTGATGTGCACCGGGTCGGCACCGTGGCCGTACATGACGGCGGGGATCTTGTGGTCGCGGCGGATCTTGCGAGCCGCGCCCTTGCCGAACTGGGTGCGGGTCTCGGCGTTCAGGGTGAGGTCGGACATGGTGGCGCTCCTTGAGCTGTGGGGAGGACGGCGGGCGAGTGGTCCTCGACGCGGGACGTGGCACCGATCTGTGATGAGCGCGCGTTCGTCCGCGGATCCGAACGGGATCTGCGTCCGCCAGCGTCGATCACGGATTCGTCGACCGCTCTCGCGGCCTGCCGGACACCAGTGGCCGGTACGACGTCCCTCGCCGAGGCAACCCCGCGAGTCTAGGCGACGGGCGAGTGAACCTCGAAATCGGGTCGGGCGGGCTCGTCGCGCCCGCCCGGCGTGCCGTCGTGCGTCGTGGTGTGGGATGCCGCCCGCGCCTCGTCGCGCTCGCCGAGCCGAACCGCGACCACACCGGAGAGCAGGACCAGGCCGCCCACGAGCTGGATCAGGCCGGGCAGCTCACCGAGCAGGACCCAGGCGAAGGCCACGGCGAAGATCACCTCGGTGAGGCCGACGAACGAGGCGAGCGTCGAGCCCAGGTGGCGGGCCCCGAGGATGCCGAGGACGTACGCGAGCGCCGCCGCGATGAGCACGAGCTCGGCGAACGCCACCCAGGCCGGTGCGCTGGCCCCGGCGATGACGACGGTCGAGGCACCCGCCTCCATGGGCAGCACCCCGATCAGGCCTGCGAGAGCGAGGACGACGGCACCGGAGGTGAGGCCGACGCCGGCGAAGGCGACGGCCGGCAGCGCCGTCGGCCGACCCGCGAGGACGTAGTGGCCGGCCAGCCCGACGGCGGCGAGCAGGCCCCACAGCACACCGACGAGGCTGGGCGTGCTCTGCCCGGTGACGTCGAGCACGAGCGCGAGCCCGGCGAGCGCCAGCACGATGCCGACCCCGGTCAGCCGGTGGGGCGCACGCCGCGTCAGGGCCCAGACCCAGAGGACGACGATGATGATGCCGAGGTACTCGATGAGCAAGGCCACGCCGACCGGCATCCGGGAGACCGCCTGGAAGTACCCGAGCTGGGCGGCGGCGACGGCCAGGGTGCCGTAGAACGCCGCGAGCGGCAGCTCGCTGCGCAGGGTTCCCCATCGCCCGCGCATGCTCCACAGCCCGAAGGGCGCCAGGACGAGAGCCGCGCCGGCGATGCGGATGAGCACCACCGCGCCGGGGCTCCAGCCAGCGGTCATCAGGGACTTGGCGAAGGGCCCGGACGTGCCGAACGCCGCGCAGGACGCGAGCATCGCGATCAGACCCAGACCGACGTGCCGCCGCATCGCCTCGACCATGACATTCCTCGATTTCTCGTGACAGCGCCCTGCCGGCGCGGGTTCGCGGCGGATGTGTCAGGAGCAAAGTAGGCTGTTGCCGATGACGTTAGCTGCCGCAATTGTCAGGAGTCAAGATGATTTTCACCTATGACACGGACATGACGCTCATGCACGCTGCGGCCCTGGTCAACACCGGCCCCGCCCTGGGCAGCGAGCACCGCGAGGACCTGCCCGACGTCGCAGCGCTCGTCGAGTGGATGCACGGATGGCAGTGGACCGGTCGCCACCCGAGCACCGAGGCCGAGGCGGACGCCGTGCGGCGGCTGCGCCCGAGGATCCGGCAGATCTGGGGGCTGCCCGAGGACGACCTCGTCGATGCGACCAACGCGTTGCTGCGCGAAGGCCGCGCACTCCCCCAGCTCGTGCGCCACGGCGACTTCGACTGGCACATCCACGCCACCCCGGACGACGCGCCGATCGCCGACCGGATCGCCGTCGAGGTCGGCATGGCCCTGGTCGACGTCATCCGCGCCGGGGCGATCGACCGGCTCAAGGTGTGCGCCGGGGACGACTGCGACGACCTCATCATCGACCTCAGCAAGAACCGCTCACGCAAGTTCTGCGACGGCACGTGCGGGACACGGGCCAACGTGGCGGCCTATCGCGCACGCAAGGCCGCCGACACCTGATGTAGCAGGCTCAGGCGCGGCCGCCGAACAGGCTGGTCACCGACCCGTCCTCGAAGACCTCCTTGACCGCTGCGCTGATGAGCGGCGCGATGGAGAGCACGGTGATGCCGTCGATCTGCTTCTCGGGCGGGATCGGCAGCGTGTTCGTGACGATCACCTCGACCGCCGAGCAGTCACGCAGTCGCTCCACCGCCGGGTCGCTGAGGATCGCGTGCGTCGCCGCGATGATGACGGCCTTGGCCCCGTCGGCCTTCAGCGCGTCGGCGGCCTTCGCGATCGTGCCGCCGGTGTCGATCATGTCGTCGACGAGCACGCACACCCGGTCGCGCACGTCACCGACGACCCGGTTGGCGACCATCTCGTTCGGCCGGTTGATGTCGCGCGTCTTGTGGATGAACGCCAGCGGAGCACCGCCGAGACGCTTGGACCACTGCTCCGCGACCTTGATGCGACCGGCATCCGGCGACACCACCGCGAGGTCCTGGTCGCCGTACTTCGTGGCGACGTACTCACTGAGGATCGGGATGGCCATCAGGTGGTCGACCGGCCCGTCGAAGAACCCCTGGATCTGGTCGGTGTGCAGGTCGACGCAGATGAGCCGGTCAGCCCCGGCGGTCTTGAACATGTCGGCGATGAGGCGCGCGCTGATCGGCTCGCGACCACGGTGCTTCTTGTCCTGGCGCGCGTATCCGTAGAACGGCATCACGACCGTGATCCGCTTGGCACTGGCCCGCTTGAGCGCGTCGACCATGAGCAGGTGCTCCATGATGCACTCGTTGATGGGGTTCGTGTGGCTCTGGATGACGAAGGCGTCCGACCCGCGCACCGACTCCTCGAAGCGCACGTAGATCTCGCCGTTGGCGAAGTCGTAGGCGCTCGTCGGCACGAGCTCGGTGCCGAGCTGCGCGGCGACCTCCTGCGCCAGCTCGGGGTTGGCCCGCCCCGAGAAGAGCATGAGCTGCTTCTTGGGGCGCTTGCGGATGTTGGCCGACGGCGGTCGGTTGCTGCTCATTGCTGGTCACCTTCCGCGGTGGTCGTCGCAGGGCTCGGATGCCGTTCGCCCGCCTTCTGGGCCGCGGCGGCTGCCACCGCGGTCGCCGTTCCATGCCTGGCTCGGGCCACCCAGCCGCTCACGTTGCGCTGCTGGCCCCGGGCCACGGCGATCTCGCCCGGCTCGACGTCCTGGGTCAGGGTGGACCCGGCAGCGACGTAGGCACCGTCGGCGACGTCGACCGGGCCGATGACGACCGAGTTCGACCCGACGAAGGAGTGGCTGCCGATGACCGAGTGGTGCTTGGCCACCCCGTCGTAGTTGGCGAAGATCGTGCCGGCACCGATGTTGGCGCCGGCCCCGATGGTGACGTCGCCCGCGTACGTGAGGTGGGGCACCTTGGCACCCTCACCGATGTCGGCGTTCTTGGTCTCGACGAACCCGCCGATCTTGCCCCGGGCGCCGAGGCGGGTGCCCGGGCGCAGGAAGGAGTAGGGCCCGACCGTGGCCCCGTCGCCGATGACCGCGAGGTTCGTGACGGCCCGGGTGACGCTGGCCCCGGCACCGACCTCGGTGTCGGTGAGGGTGCAGTCGGGCCCGATCACGGCATCCGGGCCGATGCTCGTGGCCCCGAGGAGCTGGCTGCCGGGCAGGATCGTCGCGTCCTGGCCGATGCTGACGTCGACGTCGATCCACGTCGTCGCGGGGTCGACGATCGTCACTCCGGCCCGCATGTGCCGCTCGCACACGCGGCGGTTGAGCTCACGGCCGAGCTCGGCGAGCTGGACGCGGTCGTTCACGCCCTCGGTCTGGAGCCGGTCACCGATGACGTGGGCCCGCACCGGGCGGCCGGCATCGCGCGCGATGGAGATGACGTCGGTCAGGTACTTCTCACCCTGGGCGTTGTCCGTGCCGACCTGGGCGAGCGCGGCGCGCAGCACCTGGGCGTCGAACGCGTAGATCCCGGAGTTGATCTCGGTGAGGGCCAGCTCGTCGGCGGTGGCGTCCTTGTGCTCGACGATGCGCTCGACCCGGCCCTGCGCATCGCGCACCACCCGGCCGTACCCGGTGGGGTCGTCGAGGTGCGCCGTGACGACCGACACCGCGCTGCCCGACTCCTGGTGCGACACCGTGAGCTGGACGAGGGTGTCGCCGGTGAGCAGCGGAACGTCGCCGTACGTGACGAGGATCGTGCCCGACAGGTCTGCCGGCAGCGCCTCGAGGCCGCACTCGACGGCGCGGCCGGTGCCCTTGACGTCGTCCTGGTCGGCGATGACGAGCCCGGCATCCAGGGCGGTGCACTGCTCGACGACGCGGTCGCGCTCGTGGCGGACCACCACGCCGACGTGCTCGGCCCCGGTCTCCCGGGCGGCCCGGATCGCGTGGCCGACCAGCGTCAGGCCACCGATGCGGTGCAGCACCTTGGGTGTCGAGGACTTCATCCGGGTGCCCTCACCCGCGGCGAGGACGATGACAGCAGCCGGGCGGGGGGTGCTCACGCGAGGGAACTCCAGATGAGAAGCGAGGTGCCACGGGACGACGTCATGCTACCCGCGCCGCCACCACCGCACGGCACGACACCGCCGCCCCGGCTCGTGGTGCCACCGTGAACACACCGCATCCGCCATGATGGGAACGGCCCGGCGATGCCGCCGCGAGGCCGGAGAGGAACACCCGATGCCGTCGACCACGCCGCAGCACCAGAACCGATGGGGCCATCGAGCCCGTCTTGGTCGTGTCGGCACGGCGCTGGTGCTCGCCCTCACGGTCGTCGGGGTCGCCGTGGCACCGTCCGCCGCGGCACCGTCCGTCGCGGCACCGTCCGTCGCGGCACCGTCCGTCGCGGCAGTGCCAGGTACAACCGCTCCCCAGGCACCCGCGCCCGCGGCACCGGGCCCCACCACGCCGTCGGTCTCCTCCACGGCACACGTGCAGAACCTGGGCTGGCTGCCACCCGTGAGCGACGGCGCCACCGCGGGCACCACCGGACGGTCCCTGGACCTGCAGGCGTTGCGCCTGAGCACCACCGCCCCCGACACCGTCATCCGCTACCGCGCCCACGTCGCGACCATCGGCTGGCAGGCCTGGCGCAGCTCCTCCGAGACCGCCGGCACCACCGGCCGCTCCCTCGCCGTGGAGGCCCTGCAAGTGACCCTCACCGGGGCTGGCGCCGCCCGACACGGGATCGAGTACCGGGCGCACGTCGCCGGCCTGGGCTGGCAACCCTGGCGAACCGAGGGAGCCGTGGCCGGCACCACCGGCCAGGGCCGCAGCATCGAGGCCGTCCAGGTACGGCTCACGACGCGACCCTCGGCCACGGTCACGGCACACGTGCAGAACCTGGGCTGGCTGCCACCCGTGAGCGACGGCGCCACCGCGGGCACCACCGGACGGTCCCTGGACCTGCAGGCGTTGCGCCTGAGCACCACCGCCCCCGACACCGTCATCCGCTACCGCGCCCACGTCGCGACCATCGGCTGGCAGGCCTGGCGCAGCTCCTCCGAGACCGCCGGCACCACCGGCCGCTCCCTCGCCGTGGAGGCCCTGCAAGTGACCCTCACCGGGGCTGGCGCCGCCCGACACGGGATCGAGTACCGGGCGCACGTCGCCGGCCTGGGCTGGCAACCCTGGCGAACCGAGGGAGCCGTGGCCGGCACCACCGGCCAGGGCCGCAGCATCGAGGCCGTCCAGGTACGGCTCATGCCGAAGGTCCGCCTGGCCGTGACGGCGGACACCGGGATGGACCGGGCAGCGGCGGGGGTCTTCGCCGGCATGGGCGCTCGCAGGGCCGATCTCAACCTCATCGTCGGCGACCTGTCCTACCAGTCGGTCGGTCGCGAACCGGCCTACTGCTCCTTCGTGAACTCCCGGGTCCCGGGCCCCACCCTGGTCGTGGCCGGGAACCACGAGGACACGCTGACCCGTAACGGGACCATCGAGAACTTCGCCAGGTGCCTTCCCGACCGGGTCGGGGTCACGGGAACGTACGGCAAGGACTACTGGGTCGACTCCGGCCCGGTACGCGCGATCCTCATCAGTCCGGCCATCGCGCTGTCGACCGGCACCAGGACCTACCGGTCCGGGTCACCCGAGGCCGCGTGGCTGACGAGCGTGATCCGGCAGGCCAGGGCGGACGGGCAGTGGGTGGTCGTCGGGATGCACAAGCCGTGCCTCACCGTCGGTACCCATGGCTGCGAATCCTCCCGGGACCTCACCGACCTCATGGTCCGCGAGCGTGTGGACCTCGTGCTCTCCGGGCACGACCACAACTACAGCCGCAGCCACCAGCTCACCGGCACCACCCGGACCCCGGTCGTCGTCGACCGCGACGGGCAGTACCTCAAGGGGGCAGGCACGGTCCTCGCCGTCGTCGGCAACGGTGGCCACGAGGCCCGACCCGTCCGGGCGAAGACCGACATCTGGGCCGCAGCCAACGGCACGAACAGCCCCGGTGGCTTCGTCTACGGCTTCGCGAGCATCGACGCCACGGCGGCGCAGCTCACCTACAGCCTGGTGCGCACCTCGGGCGGGCAGCTGACCGACACGTTCACCGTCTCCAGGCCGTAGGAGGCAGGTGCGGGTCGGGCGTCCTGCGGCGGTCCAATGGACCGCGCGTACCTGCCCGGATCCACCATGATGTGAGCGGCACGATGCCCGGGCGCACCGTCCCGGGCCGGGACCAGCGGAGGAGCACACGATGACAACGGCAGCAGGGGCTGTGGCCTCGTCCCGCGACGGGCGCACCTTTCGTCTGGAGCCGGGAGAAGGGTCGACCTTCTTCCCCGGTGACGTGGTCGTCGCCTCCACCGACACCGGCGACCTCGTCCTGGGGCAGGTGCTGACCGAGCCGTCGGTCGACGACGGCTCGGCAGCGGCGGGGTCCGGGGTCGTCCTCGGGACGCTGGCCCCCGACGGCCGGCTCCAGCGGTCCGAGCGCCCGAGCTTCTCCAGCCCGGTCTCACCGGCATCCGCTGAACAGCTGGCCGGGCTGCAGGCCAGCACCGGGGCGGACCTGGCCGTGGGTCGGTGGACCACGGCCAGCCCCGGGACCACAGCCAACCTGCGTACCGCGGGGTTCAACCGCCACACGTTCCTGTGCGGGCAGAGCGGATCCGGCAAGACGTACGCGCTCGGGGTGCTCCTCGAGCGGCTCATGCTGACGACCGACCTGCGGATGGTGATCGTCGACCCCAACGCCGACTTCGTCCGGCTCGGCGAGACCAAGCCGGAGACGCCACAGGCGGATGCCGCCCGCATCGGTCAGCGGGGCGTGCGGGTGCTGCGCTCGGACGCCAACCGCAACGGCGACGCCCTGCCGCTCCGCCTGCGCTTTCGCACCATGGCCCGCCAGGCCCAGGCGGCCGTGCTCCAGCTCGACCCGGTGCGCGACGAGGACCTGTACAACGCTTTCGTGCGGTTGCTCGCCGACGCGGGCGAGGCTCGCGACCTCGGGCAGCTGCTCGTGCGGATGCAGGCGGGTGATGCCGCTGACCGGCGCCTGCTGCAGCGCATCCAGAACCTCGGGATGACCGAGTGGGAGGCCTGGGCTGGTGAGCAGCCCTCCGCTGCCGACGTGGCGACCAACGGCACCGGGGTGAGCGTGCTCGACCTCGGCGGGTTCGACGACCCTGCCGAGCCGCTGTCGATCTGCCTCGAGGTGCTCGATCGGCTGTGGAGCGAGCGCGAGAGCCGGGTGCCGACCCTGCTCGTCATCGACGAGGCCCACAACCTGTGCCGGGCCGATCCGAGCAACCCGGTGGCGCAGCTCGTGCTGGAACGGCTCATCCAGATCGCGGCGGAAGGGCGCAAGTACGGCCTGTGGCTGCTGCTGTCCTCACAGCGGCCGTCGAAGATCCACCCGCAGATCCTCAGTCAGTGCGACAAGCTCATGCTCATGCGGATGAACAGCCCTGACGACATCGTCGAGCTCGGGCGCACGTTCGGCTTCGCCCCGCAGGCGATGCTGCACGCCTCGACCGGGTTCGTGCAGGGTGAGGCGCTGCTCGCGGGTGGGTTCGCCCCGGTGTCCATGCTGGCCCGGATGCGCGAACGGCTGACCTACGAGGGTGGCAGCGACGTCGCGGTGCCCCTCATCCAGCGCTGACCGCAACCGTCGCCCAGAAGAGGTGTCAGAGCAGGTCGGTCAGCTCGTCACGGGCCAGCTCGCGCACGGCCTCGAGGGCCTCACGCGCCGTGGCCGCCGCGCGGGCTGCCGCGGCGATGCCCTGGCACTCTGGCAGGCTGTGCAGCGACAGCGCCAGCCGCACGACCGGCACCTTGCTCGGGGCCATCGACAGGCTCGACACGCCGAGGCCGGTGAGCACGAGGGCGAGCAACGGGTCACCTGCTGACTCGCCGCACACCCCCATCGGCCGACCCGTGCTGGCGGCACCCTCACAGGCGGCCGCCACGACGTCGAGCACCGCTGGCTGCCAGGGGTCGAGCAGGTCGGACAGCTCACCCTGCATCCGGTCGGCGGCCATCGTGTACTGCGCCAGGTCGTTGGTGCCGATGCTGCCGAACTCGACCTCGGCCAGCACGTGCGCCGAACGCAGGGCCGCCGCCGGGACCTCGATCATGACGCCGCCCTTGGGCAGCCCGTTCTCGCGGACCCGCCGGGCGAACCAGGCGGCCTCCTCGACGGTGGCGACCATGGGAGCCATGACGCGCACGTCGGCCCCGGTCACCTTCGCCGCGATCGACAACGCCTCGAGCTGGGCGTCGAGCAGCTCGGGGCGCTCGGCCGACAACCGCAGTCCGCGTCGACCCAGGGCCGGGTTCTCCTCCGGGCCGAGGTCGGCGAAGGCCAACGGCTTGTCCGCTCCCGCGTCGAGGGTGCGCACGACGACCCGGCGGTCGCCGAACGGCGCCATGACCTTGCGGTAGATCTCGGTCTGCTCCTCGACGGTAGGCGCCTTGTCGGCCGAGAGGAAGACGAACTCGGTGCGGAACAGCCCGACCCCTTCGAGGTCGAGCGCCCCGGCCTCCTCGGCGTCCTTGACCCCGCCGATGTTGGCGAGCAGCGCGACGTGGTGCCCGTCGCGCGTGGTGCCCGGGCCACTGGTGCCGGCCAGGGCCGCAGCGCGCTTGTCGCGACGCTGCTTCTGCTCCTCGACGATCGAGGGGTCGGGGTTGATCGTGACCTCACCCGAGTCGCCGTCCAGGGCCACGAACGTCCCGGCGGGGATGCCGGTCGCGCCCTTGAGCTGGACGACGGCCGGGATGCCCATCTGGGCCGCGAGGATCGCCGTGTGGCTCGTTCGCCCCCCCTCCTGGGTGACGATGCCGACGACGAGGGCTCGGTCGAGGGTCGCCGTCTCCGCGGGAGCGAGGTCCTCGGCGACGATGACGCTCGGTTCGGTGAAGTCGGGGACCCCCGGGGCAGGGACCCCGAGCACCGCCGCGACCGCTCGGGAGCCGACGTCGCGCAGGTCGGTGACCCGCTCGGCGAAGTACCCCCCGAGCGCCTCGAACTGGGCGCAGTACTCCTCGACGGCGTTGGCGATGGCGTTCGCCCGCCCGCGGCCGGCATCGAGCTGCTTGCCGGCGGCCTTGACCAGACCCTTGTCACGGGCGATGAGCGCCGTGGCCTTGAGGATCTGCTGGGCGGTGTCGTCGGCGTGCCTGGCCTTGCCCTCGAGGGCGACCGCGACGGACTCGAAGGCCGCCTTGACGTCGGTGAGCGCCGCCTCGCGGTCCTGCGCCGGCGGCTCGTCGGCCGGCGGCCGGACGGGGGGCGAGACCTGCACCACCGGTCCGTACGCGGACCCCGGGCTGACGCCGATGCCCTGCCGGGTCTCCGTCGCGGTCACCTCGGTCACTCCGCGTCGAGGTCGCGCGAGAGGAGGGCCACGAGGGTGTCGAGGGCCTCGTCGGCCCCGTCGCCCTCAGCGGTCAGCACGATCTCCTCGCCGTGCTTGGCGCCGAGCGCCATGACACCGAGGATGCTCGTGGCGTCGACTGCGTCCTCACCGGGGCGGCCGATCTCGATGTCGAGCCCGGTCTCCCCCGCGGCCTCGACGAACAGGGCGGCCGGGCGGGCGTGCAGGCCGACTGACGAGGCGATGGTGACAGTGCGCTGTGCCATGAGGGTGCTCCTTTGTGAACGGGTGGTGCGGTGGACGGATGCCGCGTGGCTCGGTGCCACGTGGCCGGTCAGGTGGGTGACGGTGGAACAGCTGTTCGGTGGGGCTGACGGGCAGCCCCACCGAAGACTGTCAGACGGTGGCGACTGCCTCGACCTCAGCCAGCTTGGTGTCGCGGGACTTCAGGAAGATGACGATCGACGCCATGACGACGACACCGATGGCGAGCGCCACGAGGAAGAGCAGCACCTGGCTGACGCTGCCCATGATCGGGAGCACCCAGATGCCGCCGTGCGGGGCCCGGATACCGACGCTGAAGGCCATGGCCAGCGCCCCGGTGATGGCCGAACCGACGACCGAGGAGGCCATGATGCGGATCGGGTCAGCAGCCGCGAACGGGATCGCGCCCTCGGAGATGAACGACGCACCGAGCAGCCAGGCCGCCTTGCCGTTCTCACGCTCGGGCTCCGAGAACAGGCCCGGCCGCACGGTGGTGGCCAGGGCCATGGCGAGCGGGGCGACCATGCCTGCGGCCATGACCGCCGCCATGATCTTCAGCTCGGGAGAGTCGGCCGCGGCACCCGCACCGGCGAGGCCCGCGGTGGCGAAGGCGTAGGCCACCTTGTTGACCGGACCACCGAGGTCGAAGCCCATCATCGCTCCGAGGATCGCGCCGAGCAGGATGGCGCTGGTGCCGCTGAGGCCGGACAGCGCGTCGCTGAGGGCCTCGGTGAGGGCGACGATCGGGCGACCGAGCAGGGTGATGAACAGGCCTGCCGTGATGAGCGTCGAGAGCAGCGGGATGACGACGACGGGCATGATCCCGCGCACCCCCTTGTGGACCTTCCAGCCGGAGATCCAGCGGGCGACGAGACCACCGACGATGCCGGTGACGAGGCCGCCGAGGAAGCCGGCGCCCATGGTCGCCGCGATCGAGCCGCCGACGATGCCGGGCACGAGGCCGGGACGGTCGGCGATGGCGAAGGCGATGAAGCCCGACAGGATCGGCACGAGGAACCCGAACGCCGCGGCGCCGATGACGAACAGCAGCGCCGCCCAGGACGTGCCGCTGAAGACGTTGAAGTTCTGGGTGATGTTGAACTCGCCCTCAGCCGTGAGGCCGTACTTGACGATCTCGATCGCGCCCTGCTCCCCGATCGCGAGCTGGGCGAGCATGAAGCCCAGGGCGATGAGGATGCCGCCCGCGGCGACGAACGGGATCATGTACGACACACCGGTCATCAGCCACTGGCGGACGCGCGTGCCGAGGCCGGCCTCCGAGTCGACCTTGCTGGCGAGCCCGCCACCACCGGATGCCGCGGGGCCGGCTGCCGCTGCCGCAGCGGCCAGGCTCGGGTCGGCCTTCCACTGCTCGGCCAGGGCGACGGCCTGCGCGACGAGCGCGGGGCCGTCGGAGATGCCCTTCTTGACCCCGACGTCGACGGTCGGCTTGCCGGCGAAGCGACCGGCGTCCTTGACGGGGAGATCGTGGGCGAAGATCACGGCGTCGGCGGCGGCGATCTCGGCCGCGGACAGCGGGGTGGACCCGGCAGAACCCTGGGTCTCGACCTTCATGGTGTGCCCAGCGGCCTTCGCCGCGTTCTCCAGACCCTCGGCCGCCATGTAGGTGTGGGCGATACCGGTCGGGCACGAGGTGACCCCGACGAGGTTCATCGAGCGGGGTGCGTCCGCGACGACAGCGGCGGCCGGGGCTGCAACGGCGGGCGGGGCAGCGGCATCCGAGCTCGTGGCGGCAGCCGTGGCCGCGGGGGCGGAGGCGGCCGTGGCGGCGGCGACCTCGGCTGTGCCGGTTCCCTGGGGTGCGCTGTCGAGGGAGACCTCGGCCTCGACGATGCGCACCACCTCGGCCTCGGTCGTGGCGGCGGCCAGGGCGGCCTTGAAGTCCTTCTTCATCAGCGCCCGGGCGAGCTTGGGCAACATCTGCATGTGGGCGTCACCGCCGCCGGCCGGCGCCGCGATGAGGAAGACGAGG
>NZ_DAORSO010000004.1:0-36799 GCF_035443565.1 Ornithinibacter sp.
GCAGGCGCAGCCTGGCCGCCCGGGTGCTCATCACCCGGTCAGCCTAGGCGTAGGGGCCGACTGCCCGCGGTGACGGGGTCAGCGGCGGGCGGGCCCGACGAGGACGACGAACACGACGGCCGCCGCGGCGCACGGGCTGCCTCCGGCGCTGGTCCCGTCGGTTCGTGCCAACGGGACGTAGGTGGCCAGGGCCAGCGAACCCAGGGTGGCAGTGAGGGCGAGCAGGGCCCACCAGGCGGCCCCCACCTCGAGCCCTGCGGGCATGGAGGTGCGGGCTGCCCACAGCACCAGGGGGAACGCGACGGCGGCCGTGACGAGGCGGCGGCGGTGCAGCAGGACGTCGGCCCAGCGGCTGCGCCTCGGTGCCAGGGGCCGCAGGGCTTCGATGTCCGGGACGGACCAGGCGTCACGGCCCTGCGTGACCGGCGGGGTCACGAGCGGGTCACCAGCCGAAGGCGTTGCCCAAGCGCTGAGGAGGAGCGGGCTCCTCGTGGCACGAGCAACGGGCCTCGGCCGGGACGCTGGCCATGACCATGTCGGCGTGCATGCCGCACCCGGCCCAGGTCGTCTTGCCGCAGGAGTGACAGGTGGCGGGGCTGCACATGGATGACCTCACAAAGGGGGTAGAGGAGTGGTGTCGAAGATAGCGTAGGACATACCCCAGGGGGTATGCAAGGCGAGTGGATAAGGGGGCCCCGGGAGGTCGTCGCGGCGCGCAGGGAATCCCTTCGCTCTCGCTCGGGCCCGACGGCCCGCCTCAGCGACCCGAGCCGAGGTGACGCGACCGGATCGCCACCGCCCCGAGCAGGGCAACGACCACCGCGACGAGGCCGAAGCCGAGCCCCGGCCGCAGGGGGATGGCGATGCCGATGGCTCCCCCGAGCACCCAGAACCCCTGGAGGATGGTCTCGGACCAGGAGAACACCCGGGCCCGCACGTCGTCGGCGATGTCGCGCTGGATCAGGGCGTCGAGGCAGAGCTTCGCGAGCTGACCGAACAGCCCCGTCGCGAGGCCCAGCAGCACGAGCGCCCACACCGAGTACAGGATCGAGGTGGCGAGGGCGGCGCTCAGGGCGACGAGGGCGATCGCCGTCGCCATCCGCTCAGGAGGTGGTGTCCGCCTGCGGTTGCCGATGACCGACCCCAACGCGTTCCCCGCCCCAGCGGCGCCCGCGACGAGCGCGAGGACGACCGGCCCGGACCACCCCGGGATCGGGTGCTCGCGCATGAGGAAGGCGAGGAAGAGGGTGAGGAACCCCGACAGGACGCGGGCTCCGCAGGTCACCCAGAGCGTGAAGCGCACCAGCGGCGGCAGCGCACGCAGGCGTCGAGATCCGCCCTCGAGGGTCGGCAGCGGGGCCTCGGAGACGGGGATGCCGTCGACGTCGACCTCGCCCGTGGTCGAGTCGACCCGCGCGGGAAGCCGGATGGCGAGCACCGTCGCCGAAACGTAGATGGCGAAGGCGAGGCGCAGCGACCAGTCGGGCCCGATGCGTGACAGGGCGCCCGCGAGGCCGCCGCCGAGCGCCATGCCCACCAGTCCGGCGATGTTGAGGCGGGCGTTGGCCGTGACGAGGGTGATGCCGTCGGGCAGCAGCCGGGGGACGGCGGCGGCGCGTGCCACGGCATACGAACGACTGGCCACGAGGCACCCCAGGGCCGCGGGGAAGAGCCACGCGCTGTCCTCGACCACGGCCGAGGCCAGCACCCATGCGAGGAAGGCCCGAGTGGCCAGGGTCGTGCCGAGCGCCCACCGGCGGCCGTGCCGGAACCTGTCGAGCAACGGCCCGATGAGGGGGGCCAGGAGCACGAACGGAGCCATCGTCAGCACGAGGAAGAGGGCGACCCGACTGCGCGCCTCGTCGGTGGGCAGGGCGAACACGGTGCCGGCCAGCGAGACGGTGAGCGCGGCATCCGCGGCGACGTTGACCGCGTGCAGCTCGGTGAGGCGCGCGAGCCCGGTGTCCGCGGCTCCGTCGGCGCTCGCGAAGGAGCGGAACCGGCGGCCGGCCGCTCGCCCCCCGGTGCCGACGGCGCGGATGCCGGCGCGGCCCCCACGCCCGACCGTGCGCCCCGCGTCGGTCACGCGCTGTCGCATGCCGGACGTGCTGCGAGCGCCGGGGCCTGCGGGGTTCGGCGGAGTCGGGGAGTGGTCGTTCGTGGTCATGACCCTCCGATCCTCTCCCGCGGGGCCGCCGCCGAGCTGCCAGAAACGCGGACGTTCGGTCGCTGCCCGGCAATTACCGGCCACGCGGCGAACTGCTGCGTGGCGATCGCAGTGCTGCGTCGCCATCGAAGTGCTGCGTCCGCGCGTGCTGGGCGGCTCCGGAATGGCCACCGGCGGCGAGGCGTTGAGCAGCCCGTGAACACCCCCATGTCGATGGCAGAGCGCTACACGCAGGCCCGTGGCCTGTTCGAGCACGGCGAGTACCAGGCCGCCGCCGACTCCCTGCGTGCCCTCGTGGACGAGAGCGCCCTCGAGCCACCGCTGCACGGCACCACCGAGCTGCGGGTGCTGCTCGGCCGGGCCTACTTCCACTCCGCACAGCTCGGCCGCGCCGAGACGGTGCTGCGGACGGTGCTCATCGAGCACCCGGACGACGCCTACGCCAACCTCGTGCTCGGCCGCACCCTCCAGCGCCTCGGCCGGGCCGCTGATGCCCGACCGCACCTCGCGATGGCCGAGCTGCTCGGTGGCTACGCCGGCACGGGCCGGCTCCCGGCAGACACGTCAGACCCGACGGACTCATCGGCGTGAGCGACTACGGGCACGACCTCGAGTTCGGTCTCTTCCCCACCCCGGATGCCGCGCGCCCCCACCGCGTGCTGGAGCTGGCGACCCTGGCCGAGGTCAGCGGTCTCGACCTCGTGAGCGTGCAGGACCACCCGTACCAGGCGCGCCACCTCGACGCGTGGACCCTGCTCTCGGTCATCGCTGCCCGCACGTCGACGGTGCGGGTCGCCCTCAACGTCGCGAACCTGCCGCTGCGCAACCCCGTGGTGCTGGCCCGATCGGCCGCCTCGCTCGACCTGCTCACCGGGGGGCGGGTCGAGCTGGGCCTGGGCACCGGTGCCTTCTGGGACGCCATCGAGGCGGCGGGTGGCACCCGGCTGACCCCCGGCGAGGCCGTGACCGCCCTCGAGGAGGCGATCGCCATCACCCGGGCGCTGTGGGCGGGGGAGGGCAGCGTGCGGGTGAACGGTGAGCACCACCGAGCCCGTGGCCTGCACTCGGGCCCCGCGCCGGCGCACCCGATGGGTATCTGGGTGGGGGCCTACAAGCCGCGGATGCTGCGCCTCACCGGTCGCCTCGCCGACGGCTGGCTGCCCAGCCAGGGCTACGCCGCCCCCGAGACCCTCGCCCCGATGAACGCCCGCATCGACGAGGCGGCCCTGGCCGCGGGTCGTTCACCCGAGGCCGTGCGCCGGCTCTACAACGTCTCGGGCACCTTCGGCTCGGGGGCCGGCTTCCTCCGGGGCCAGCCGCGTACTTGGGCCGAGCAGCTCGCCGAGCTCACCCTCGAGCAGGGCATGGCGACGTACATCCTCGCGACGGACGACCCCGACGACGTGCGCCGCTTCGGTGACGAGGTGGCACCTGCCGTGCGCGAGCTCGTCGCGGCGGAACGTGCCCGGCGGGCCACGCAGCCCTCGGATGCCGTGGCGCGGGATGCCGTGGCGACCTCGCCCTCGCGGGTGGAGGCCTCGGCGTCGAGTGTCGAGCCGTCCGCGGGTGCGCCCCGGGTCAGCTCCGGGGCACCGGCCGGGGGGCGTGAGAACCGGCCCGTCGTCACGCCGACGCCCGACGACGGCAGGCGGCTCACCGGCATCCTGCCGTGGGACGAGGCGAGCCGGCCGACCTACCCGCGCCGCGCCGACGCGCAGGAGCAGGCTGGGTACGGCCCGGCCCAGCTCGCCGTGCCCCAGCACCTCATCGACGTGCACAACCACCTGAGGTCCGAGCTCACCCAGCTGCGCGACGTGGTCGACCAGGTCGTGCGCGGGCACCTCCAGGTGGGGGCTGCCCGGTCAGCGGTCAACGCCATGACGATGCGCCAGAACAACTGGACGCTCGGGGCGTACTGCGAGTCGTACTGCCGCATCGTCACCGGTCACCACTCGCTCGAGGACGCCGCGATCTTCCCGCACCTGCGAGCGCAGGACCCCGACGCCCGCCCGGTGATCGACCGGCTCGAGGAGGAGCACGAGGTCATCCACGACGTGCTCGACGACGTCGACCGGGCGCTCGTGGCGCTGGTCGCCGACGAACCGGGGGCCCTGGACCGCCTGCGGCACGTCGTCGACCTGCTGACCGACACCCTGCTCTCCCACCTGGCCTACGAGGAGCGCGAGCTGCTGCACCCGCTGGCCCGGCACGGCATGACCCGCTGACGTTCAGACGCGGGGAGAGGTGTGAGCGGCCTCCAGGGCCAGCAGGTGCTCCTTCGCCGCGGCGCCCCCGGCGTAGCCGCCGACCCCACCGGATGCCGGCAGCACCCGGTGGCAGGGCAGCACGATGCACAGCGGGTTGCCACCGAGCACCGTCCCCACCGCGCGCGCAGCGCCGGGGTGCTCCACGGCTGACGCCAGCTCGCCGTACGTCGTGCGCTCGCCGTAGCCGACCCGCGCCGCGAGCCCGGTGAGCACCTCGCGCTGGAACGGCGAGGCGAGCGCGAGGTCGGTCGGCACGTCGACCGAACGGGCACCTCCGGTGAGGTACGCCGCGAGAGCCCGGCGAACGGCATCCGTCGGGGAGGGGTGACGCAGCACCCGCGGGCTCACGGTTCCCGCGATGCGCGTCAACCACCGGTCCTCGGATGCCGTGTCCGGGGAGTACGCGCACGTCACCACCGCGCCGGTGGAGCGCACGGCGATGAGCAGTCGCCCGACGGCGGTGTCCTCGAGCACGTAGGAGACGTCGGTGGGCTCGAGCACGGGCGGACCGGCCAGCGGCGGGTCGAAGGTGGCGAAGGGGTTGGTCATGGCTGGTCCCGGAGGTCGAGGCGGAGGGTGGCGATGGCGTCGCTGACGAGGCGCCGGCTCATGCCCGGCGAGGTGCCGAGCGCCGCCGCCACCGCGCGGTGGTCGAGGTCGCCGACGAAGCGCAGCACGACGGCCTCCCGCTGGCGCTGCGGCAACGCCGCGACCCGGGCCCACAGGTCGCCGTCGGGCACCTCGGGCGGGAGATGGGCCGGGGCCTGGTCGAGCAGTGACAGGTCGTCGTGGGGGGTGGTGCGGCGGGCGGTGCGGTGGTGGTCCATCGCGCAGCGGTGCGTGATCGTGAGCAGCCACGACCGCAGGTTGCGCGCATGGGTGAGCCGCGGATAGGCGGCCAGCGCCTGCGTCCAGGCCTGCTGCGCGACGTCGTCACCGTGGCCGGGCGCGAGGCCGTGCGCGAGGCGGGCGACGTCGCGCCAGTGCTCGTCGACGAGGTGCTGGAAGGGGGGAAGGCTCACGATGGTGCAACGGTAGGCCGCCCGGATGTGTGAGCACGGCCCTTGCGTCCGGCAGATTGGTCGTCGGGGCGAGCAAGGTGCCGGACGTAGCGCACCCTCACCGGAGCGTCCGGCGGGTCGGATGCCGAGAGCGGCCACGTTCGCGCGCCGGATGTGGAACCGTGGCCCTGTGGAGGTCGTGTCAGAGGGGCTGAGCAAGCCCGAACCGCGGCGGGGCGGCCCGCTGGTCATCGCGCACCGAGGGGCGAGCGACGAGGAGCCCGAACACACTCTGGCGGCGTACCGCAGGGCGTTCGCCCACGGCGCCGACGGGGTCGAGTGCGACGTGCGGCTGACGGCTGACCACCACCTCGTCTGTGTGCACGACCGCCGGATCGAGCGCACCTCCAACGGGCGCGGAGTGGTGTCTGCTCTGGAACTGGCCCTTCTCGAGGAACTCGACTGGGCCTCGTGGAAGACCGCGCACCGCCCCGGCGACACCGAGCTGCCCGAGGCCGACCCCGAGCGCGGCCACCTGCTCACCCTGCGGCGCCTGCTCGACACCCTCGTCGACACCGGTCAGGAGGTCGTCACCCTCATCGAGACCAAGCACCCCACGCGCCACGGCAGCGACGTCGAGAAGGCGCTGGTGCACGTCCTGCGGGCCTTCGACCTCGCCGGGGGTGACGTGCCGGGCCGCCCGCACGTGCGGATGATGTCGTTCTCCCACACCGCCCTTCAGCGTGCCCACCGGCTGGCGCCGAAGCTGCCACTGGTCTACCTCGTCGACGCGACGCGTCCGCGGATGACGTGGGACGGCATCCTGCCCGCCGGCATCGGGGCCGTGGGCCTGGACGTGCGGATGCTGCGCAACCCGCGAGCCGTGCGCGCGTTCCAACGCCGTGGTCACCAGGTGTACGTGTGGACCGTCGACACCGACGACGACATCACGCGGTGCCTGGACCTCGGGGTCGACGTCATCATCACGAACCGGCCTGCACACGTTCTCGATCGGATCGCTGCCTCGGGTTAGGTTGGTTCGATGACCCCTCCTCCGCCGCACGCGTCGCACTCGTCCGCTGATGACGACGACTCCGCAGAGGTCGGCTCCCGGCGCACCGGCGAGAGCGGTCTCGTCGTCGTCGAGTCCTCCGGCCCCGGGGTGGACAGCATCATCTGCACCGTCCGGCCGCCGCACGACCCGTCGTCGGTCGGTCGCATCCGGCGCGAGATCGTCGCGGACCTCCAGGCCCGCGAGATGCCCGACGAGCTCGTCGACGAGGCCGAGCTCGTGGCGTCCGAACTGGTGACGAACGCGCTGCGGCACGCCCGGCCCCTGTCCGACGGCACCATCCGGGTGCGCTGGAAGATCCGCGGCGAGGTCGTCGAGGTCGAGGTGACCGACGCCGGCGGTGACACCGTGCCGCACCCGGCGCCGCGCACCGTGTGGCTCTCGTCGGGGCGGGGGCTGCGCATCGTGCGGTCGATCGCGCACGAGTGGGGCGTCACCGAGGACCGCACCGGCACCGTCGTGTGGGCCACCCTCGGCGGCCCCAGCCGCCGCCGCGCCAACTGAACGCTCCCGGCATCCGATAGCGCCCCGGTCCCGCCGCGGCCTCGTCACAACGTTCTCGCCCGGTGCCAGGACCTTCACCTTCGCACCGGAAATGAAGTGGTGTCATGGTGAAGCTTGTGGCATCGGGCGAGAAAGTTCCGGCTGCGGAGGTGGCCTCCGGAGGGCCTGCGCGCCGCGGGCCGTTAGGGTGACGCGCATGGGCAAGGCATCTCGACGTCAGCGTGGAACCGAGCGTGGCACCGCGCGCTCCCGTCCCGGGCCGGTGCCCTTCGAGCGCCGCCCCTTCGAGGGCTTGGCCGGTGAGACCGACTGGGTCGCGATGCGCGAGATCCTCCCGGCGGCCACGGCCACGGTGAGCCTGCGTCCCGAGCACGTGCCGGACGGGGCGCCCACGGAGGTGACCGTCGCGACCGTGCTGCCGATGGCCTGGCCCGGCCTGCACCGCGCCGACGGCACCGTGTTCGTCGGCACGCAGTCGGGCAACGCCAGCGGCGACGCCTCGCGCGACCTCGCCGGGCAGGTGCTGGCCGCGCTGGCCGCCGAACCGGGCAACCCCGTCGTGACGACGGCACCGGCCACCGCCGACAGCCCGCGCCTTCAGGACCTGCTCACCGACGACACCACGTTCGAGGTCACCGTCCACGAGGGCTTCGACTTCTGGGTCGAGGGCCAGGAGCTCGAAGGGGATGCCGCGGCGTCCCTCGAGCGGGCCAACGAGACCGTGGTGCCCACGACGAAGATGGCGGCCCTGCCGTCGGCCTACTGGGTGCGCATCGGCGACCGGGCCCACATCCGCCTCGTGCTCCCCGACGACGAGGACGCCGCGACCGACGCCCTCGCCCGCCTGCACGCCAGCGGCGACGACGCCCTCGGCGGCGACACCCGCCTGCTCGGGGCCTTCCGCGCCTGCGGCCTGCTCGTCCCCGTGTGGGACCTCGACCCCGAGCTCGGTGCCGACGACTACGAGGACGAGCTCACCGCGTGGTCCACCCGCTACGCCGCGGCCCTGGCCTCGACCGAGTCGCTCAGCGCCGACGAGCGCCGCGCCCGTTCCGGCCTGCTCAGCCGTCAGGTGACCCTGCGCTGATGAGTGCGCTCGCCGCGCAGGTCTCCGCCGTCATCCCCTGCAAGGACGAGGCCGACCGCATCGCGGCCACGGTGCGCGCCGTGGCGGCGCTGCCGCAGGTGGGGCGGGTCGTGGTCGTCGACGACGGCAGCACCGACGACACCTCCCGCGTCGCTCGTGAGGCCGGTGCCGACGTCGTGCGCCACGAGCGCAACCGGGGCAAGGCCGCCGCGCTCGAGACGGGCGCCCGGCGGGTGCGCGAGCTCGAGCGCGCGGATGCCGCGGCCCCCTGGCGCAGTGCCCTCCTCTTCGTCGACGGCGACCTCCAGGAGACAGCCGCCAACCTGGGGGTGCTCACGACGGCCGTCCTCGACGGCACCGCCGACATGACCATCGCGACGCTGCCGGCCCAGATCACCGCGGGGGGCGGCCGGGGGCTCGTGGTCAACCTCGCGCGACGCGGCATCCGGCACCTCACCGGGTTCACCGCGGTCCAACCGCTGTCGGGCATGCGCTGCGTCGGGCCCCGCGCCTTCGACGCCGCGACCCCGCTCGCCCGCGGCTGGGGTGTCGAGACCGCTCTCACGGTCGACGTCCTGCGCGCCGGCCTCAGCGTGCTCGAGGTGCCCTGCGAGCTCCAGCACCGGGTCAGCGGCTCGGACTGGCGCGGGCAGCTGCACCGGGCCGGCCAGTACCGCGACGTCTGGCTGGCCCTGGTCGCCCGCGGCTGGCGGCCGTGGCACCGGGACTGACCCGCGCCCACCGGCTCTGCGTCGGTCTGGCCGTCGCGCTGCTGCTGCTCGTCGGCGCCTCCCGCCCCAACGCGGCCACGCCCGACCTCTCCCCGAGCGGGTGGGGCCCGGGCACCCTGGTGCCGATCACGCTGGGACCGGGCGCGGTCACTGGGGTGCTGTGGACGGCATACCTCGTCGGTGGTCTCGCGGTGCTGCTCGGCCTGCGCGCCGGGGTGGGGGCGCTGCGCACGTGGGCCCTGCCCCTGGGGTTGGGCGCCCTGGCGCTGCTCACGGCACCGTTCGGTTCGGGTGACCACCTCAACTACCTGGCGTACGGGCGGATCCTCGTCGGCGGTGGCAACCCCTGGGTGGAGTCACCGATCGACTGGGCCGGTGGCGCCGACCCGGTGACCAGCCGCGTCGAGGCCCCGTGGACCACCGAGCCGAGCGTCTACGGCCCGTTCGGGGCGCTGCTGCACGGGCTCGCGGCGCTGCTCGGGGGCGACTCGCTGCGCCAGGGGGTCTGGGTGTGGCAGGTGCTCGTCGTCGTGGCGTGGCTCGGGGTGCGCTGGGTGCTGCGCCGCGTGCTCGACCCCTCGGCGCACGGACGGGTCGACGTGCTGTGGACGCTGAACCCGCTGGTGTTCGGGGTCGGCGTGCTCGGGGCGCACATCGACCTCATCGCCGCTGCCCTCGCGGTCGTCGCCGTGGGGGTGGTGGTGGCGCGGCCGGGGGTGGTCGGCGCCGTTCTCGGCGGGGGTGTCGTGGCCTTGGCCGGCTCGACGAAGTTCACGTATGCCGTCGTGGGGGCCGGGATCGTCGCGGCCTGGTGGCTGGTCGGGCTGCGTGGGGGCGGGTTGGTGCGCCGGGTGGTGGCCCTCGGGGGTGGGTTCGTCCTCGTGGCCGGAGTGCTGCACGCCTGGGCCGGGCCGCACGTCTACGACCAGCTGATGCGCTCGCGCCAGGCCGTGTCGCTGGCGACCCCGTGGCGGCCACTGCTGGAGTGGGGCCGGGACGTGTGGGGCAACGAGCAGACCCGGGTGGCGATCAGCCTCGGGGCGGCCGTGCTGGCGGTGCTGTTGGCGTGGTGCCTGCTGCGCCTGAGCCGCCCGGCTGCGCGTCCCTGGAGAGACCTGTTGGCCGATGGAGGGACGGATGCCGTGGCCCCACCCTCGGATGCCGTGGCACCGGTCGCGCTCTGGGTCACGGCCTGCCTGTCGTTGGCCTTCTCGCTGGCCGCGCCCTACTCGCTGCCCTGGTACGACCTGCTCGTGTGGGCCGCGCTGCCGGCACTGCTTCCCGGCCTCGTCGACCTCGTGGCCCTGGTTCGGCTGACCGCCCTGTCGATCGCCTACGTGCCGGGCCGGGTGCTGGGCATGACCCCGCAGGTCGAGGAGCTCACGCTCGGGGTCCGTCGAGAGGTGGTGCCGTGGGTGGGTGTGGCGCTCTGGGTGCTCGTCATCGTCGCTGGCGTGCGGAGCGGGTCTGCGCTGCGGCGCGGGCCTCGTCGAGCAGGTACGTGACCGATGCCGAGAGGATGAGCGGCACCGCCAGGGTGGCGCCGACCGCGGGGATCGCCACCCCCGAGTCGTTGATGAGGAAGCCGATCGTCAGGGTGATGAGCAGGGCGATCAACCCGGCCCGCAGGGTCGGGGCCTGGTCGTAGGAGCGCTGCATGGCCCGCGACCCCCACGACGTCGGCCGGGCCAGCACGTAGATGACGAAGACCAGCGCGGCAGGCACGAGCAGGGTCAGCGGGGCGTTGCCGAGCAGGATGCCGAGGTTCTGCTCGCCCTTGCGGATGACGACGTCCAGGGCGTTGCCGTCGACGATCGACTGGATGAACCGCCCCAGGTGACTGCGTGACGCGGCCGGGCGCAGCCAGTCGGCGACGCCGATGAGGAAGAACAGCGCGACCACCGAGCCACCGATGAGCAGCACGCGCTTCCACGTCATCGCGATGCCGAGCACGGCGAACACGAGGTAGATGATGCCGGGGATGAGGGCAGGCGGCCCGCCGCCGTCGGCCCCCCAGAACGGCATGGCGTTGATGACGGTCGCGCCCCCGCCGATGGCGGCCACGGCGATGGCAGCGGCCCTGCGCCGGTTCTGGAGCACCAGCCACGACGACACCGCCGTGCACAACAGGATGGTGGCCGTCGCGAAGAGGGCGAAGGTCGTGTTGCCCATGCCGTAGAACCGGCCACCGACCACGGGCTGGAGGCCCATGAGGGATGACAGCTGGAGCCTCGCCCCCGTCATGATGTCGACCGCGAGCACGAGCATGGTCACCGCCGACACGAACGCCATCGGGCCCAGGGCGAAACCGCGCCACGGCCCTCGCAGTGCCGCCGTGGCGATGAGCGCGACGAACACCCCGACCACGGCCACGACGGCCACCATCTCGATCGGGAAGCGCCACCACGGCACGAGGTTGGCGAGGAAGGTCGAGACGGGCACGCTCGCGGCCGCGACCGCGAGCACCCGCACCCGCGAGAGCACCTTCACCCGGCTCGCCTCGGTGCCGAGCCGTCCCTTCCACACGAGCAGGACGATGAGGTAGATGACGAGCTGGCCGTACGCGAAGACGGTGAAGAACGGCTCGACGAGGCTGTGCACGTCGTGGCTCGCCTCGTCGTAGTCCCGCAGGGTCGTCAGCCGCTGCTGGGCCCGCTGCTGGGAGTTGTCGGGCGCGGACTTGACGGTCATCGGGGCGCCGTTGACGGCATCCGGCACCGGGAGCCCCACCGAGGCCAGCACCGTGGCCGTGATGTCGGGGATCTGGGCGAGCCCCTCCTGCTTGGTCGACCCCGACACCAGCACCCCGGGCCCGAAGTGCGGGCCCCGCGCGATGACCAGCCGAAGACGCTCGCTCGTCCCGGCATCCGAGAGGGAGGCGACGATGTACTCGGCACCGTTGGGGCCCGCGGCGATGACCTCGCCGATGCGGGCGTCGATGGCGGCGACCTGGTCGGCGCGGCTGCCGGGGGCGACCTCGCCGGGCGCGACGTCGTCGGGGTCACGCACCGAGCCCACGTCGACGAGGGTCACGGGGCAGGCGTTGAGGTCCTCGAGCAGGGTGTCGGGCGACCACGTCGAGTACTGCTCGACGGACCCGGCTGCGGTGGCGCCACCCACCGCGGCGAAGGGGTCCACCGCCCGCACGCAGAGCCCGCCCGCAGCAGCGGTGTCACCGAGCAGGCCGAGGTCGGCGACGAAGCGCCGGTCGGCAGCCGCCGAGACGTACTCGGACCACGTGCTGACGGCACCCTCGGGGGTGACGGTGGGTGGCGGCGGGCACGGGCGGTTGGCGGGGTTGTCGGCATCACCCGTTCGTTCGGCCGAGGCCCGGCTGCCCGAGGAGACGCCGAGCCAGCCGTCGATGGGGCACGTGTTGGAGTTGACCGACCGGGCCACCAGCGCCGCGGAGGCACCGTCGCGCAGCAGGACCCACAGGTTCGGGGTGGTCGTCTCGTCGACGTCGGACCAGCTGATGCCGCCCGTGCCGACGAGGACGACCGCGCCGGCGGGGTCGTCCATGGACGCCGCCGGGGTGGATGCCGCTGGGACCGTGGCCGCCGTGGCCGCCGTGGCCCACGGCGCGGCACCGACGAGGACACCCGCGGTGAGAGCCACCAGGGCGACGACGACGGCAACGGCTCTGCGCAACACGGGGACACCCTACGGGCGCCTCCCGTGAAGTCGCTGAACGCCGGGCGGTGGACGGCCGAGGACCTCGATGCCCCGCGCGACCGGCAGAATGGGCCGGTGAGCACCCGAGCAGCCGGCGTCGTCCCGTGGCACCGGTGGCTCCTCGCCGCGGGGCTCATCGCCCTGGCGTCGCTCCCGGTGGTGCTGCGCTACCTCGTGTTCTGGCCGATGGACCAGTGGCAGGTCGACGTCGAGGTCTACCGCGAGGCCGGCGTGTCGATCCTCACCGGTCGGCCGATCTACTCCGCGCTCACCGAGAGCCCGCAGCTGCTGCCGTTCACCTATCCGCCGTTCGCGGCGCTGCTCTCGATCCCGTTGGCGTTCATGCCCTTTGCCGCGGCCGGGTGGTTGTGGACCGCGTTGCAGGTGCTCGCGACGACGGCCATCGTCTGGTACGCCGGGTACCGGCTGATCCACCGGGCGGACGGCTGGATGCCGCTCGCGCTCGCCGCCCTCACGGCGCCGATGCTGTGGCTGCACCCGGTGAGCGACGGCATCCGCTTCGGTCAGGTCAACGCGTTCATCGTGCTCGCGTGCCTCATGGACCTGCGCTCACCCCGCCCGGGGGTGCTCCGGCACGTGCCCCGCGGGGTGCTCGTCGGGTTGGCGATGGCGGTCAAGCTGACGCCCGGGGTCTTCGTCGTGCACTTCCTGGTGACCCGGCGCTGGCGCGAGGCCGCGACTGCGGTCGGCACGGCGGTCGCGGTGACGCTCGGGATGTGGGTGCTGATGCCGCACGCCTCCTTCGCGTTCTGGGGTGGGGCGCTGCAGGACCCCGCCCGGTTGGGGCCGAACATGGGCACGTCCAACCAGTCGCTGCGCGGGCTGCTGCTGCGCATCGGCCCCGAGGGGATGCCGGGCACGGTGATCTGGTTGGTGCTCGTCGCCGTCGTGGGGTGGCTGGGTTTCGCGCTGGCGCGACGCCTGTACCTGCAGGGTGACTCGATCGGTGAGGTCGCCGCGGTGGGGCTGATGGCCTGCCTGCTGTCGCCGGTGGCCTGGATCCACCACTTCCACTGGATCGTCGTCGTCATCTTCGCCCTGCTCGGGGCCGACCCGCTGCGAGACCGGCGGCGGCTGTGGGCCGGGCTCGGGGTGACGGCGTTCTTCCTGTGCCGGCTGCCGTGGTGGGGCATCTCGTGGCTGAACCAGCCGACCTGGCCCGAGCTGCCCGGGCGGTTGCTGCAGAACGCCGATGTGGCCGGGGCGCTCGCGGCGCTGGCGCTGCTCTGGTGGGTGACCCGCGACGAGCCGGCCGAACCAGCCGAGCCGAACGGTCAGAGGACCCCGGCGATCTCCAGCGCGGAGTAGCCCGCCAGCACCAGGCACACCGTGCCCCCGACTCGGCGGATCGTCGACAGCTTCATCCGGGTGAGCAGGGTGCGCCCGAGCCCGGCAGCCAGCCCCGACACGGTGGCCAGCGCCAGGAAGGCCCCGACGAACACCGAGAGCGGGTCGTCGTAGCGCACGACCAGCGACGCCGTGAGGATCTGCGACAGGTCACCCCACTCGGCGAGGAACAGGATGGTGAAGCACAGGCTCACCACCCGCCAGCCCACGACCTGCTTGGCGGCCTTGGCGCCGAACTCCTCCTCGGTCTCGGCCTCCTCCTCGTCGGCATCGCCGGCCCCGCGCAGCAGCAGGATGCCGCCGATGAGGAACAGCGTCGCGGCGACGACCTCGACGAGGGTGCGCGGCAGCTGGGCGAGCAACCCGCCGGCGGTCACGGCGATCGCGGTCTGCACGAAGAACGCGAGGCAGACCCCGATCCACACGAGCAGCGGCCGGAACCGGGTGGCCATCACCAGGGTGGCGATGAACGTCTTGTCGGGGAGTTCGACCACGAAGATCGTTCCGAAGACGATGGCGACGGTCGCGAGGTCGAGAGGCACGGCATCCACCCTAGTTTTGCCGCGGGGTGGAATGCGCGGGCGTCCGGATTCGCGACGGCCTAGCCTGTCGCGTGTGACCGCCTCGACCTCGTTGACCCCCACCAAGCGCTTCGGCTTCCTCGGCCCCGAGGGCACCTTCACGTCGATGGCCCTGGACGCGTGGGGCCCGTCCGCGCAGGGTGAGCGCGTCACGTTCGGGTCGGTGGATGCCGCGCTGACCGCCCTGCGCGCCGGCAGCATCGACGCCGCCATGGTGCCGATCGAGAACTCCGTCGAGGGCGGGGTCTCCGCCACGCTCGACGCCCTGGCCAGCGGCGACCCGCTCGTCGTCGTCGGCGAGGTGCTCGTGCCCGTCACCTTCGTGCTGGCCGCCGCGCCGGGCACCACGCGCGACGCCGTGCGCGCCGTCGGCACCCACTCCCACGCGTGGGCGCAGGTTCGCGGGTGGATCGGGGAGAACATCCCGGATGCCGTGTACGTGCCGACACTGTCGACCGCATCCGCGGCGGAGGCCCTGGAGCAGGGGCCGCAGCCGTTCGACGCGGCCGTGTGCGCCCCCGCCGCCGCTCGGCTCCACGGGCTCGAGGTGCTCGCCGAGGGGATCGGCGACATGCAGGCCGCCGTCACCCGGTTCGTGCTCGTGGCCCGGCCCGGCGTCGTGCCCGAGCGCACCGGGGCCGACAAGACGACCGTGGTGCTCTTCCAGCGCGACGACCACGCCGGCGGGTTGCTCGCGCTGCTCGAGCAGTTCGCCGCCCGCGGGATCAACATGACCCGGTTGGAATCGCGCCCGACGAAGGAGTCGATGGGGTCCTACTGCTTCTCCATCGACCTCGAGGGGCACGTGCTCGACGAGCGGGTGGGGGAGGCGCTCATGGGCCTGAAGCGGATCTGCTCGGAGGTGCGCTTCCTCGGGTCCTACCCGCGCGCGGACCAGCAGCGGGCCACGATCGCCCCGCTCACGGCCGACGATGACTTCTCGGCAGCCCGGGAATGGCTGACGGGGTTGCGCACCGGTCGTCCCTGAGTCGATTCCCTTGCCTGCGTCCGGCAGAACGGTGGTCAGAGCCACCAAACTGCCGGACGTCACGCGGTAGAGGTGGCGCTACGCCCGCGCCGTGCCGCCGTGCTCGGTGACCCACTGGTCGACCTCGTCCCACCGGTCACCGAGCCACTGCTCGAAGGCCTCGGCCTCGGTCGGCACCGTGTCGGCGGCGTAGGTCCAGGTCCGCACGACGAACGGGCGGTCGTGGAAGGGCAGGGCGTCCCAGATCATCCGCGGGCTGGCGAGCTGGTCGAGCCCGACGTGGGCCAGCACCATGACGTCCGCCGCCGGTCGGGCCGACCGGGCGGCCCAGGCGCCCTTGGTGCGCGGGGGCAGCACCGACTGCAGCTCCTCGGCGCGGCGGGCCAGGGCCGTGTCGCCCCGCTCGCGCAGCCGACGGATCATCCCGGCGCGACGGGTCGGGGTCCAGTTCTGGCCCTCGGGGAAGATGACGAAGACGTCGTTGTCCCGCATCGTCGCGGCCATCTCACCCAGACCGGCGGCGCGGTCCTGACCGGGGTGGGCCTGCGCGGGCATGAAGAACGACTGCAGCCGCGACAGGATCGTGTCGATGCCCGGGTCCCACCGCAGCGCCTCGGCGAGCACGATGCGCGGCAACCGCCCGGCGGTGCGCGACAGCAGCCACGCGATGGCCAGCGAGTCGGCCGGGCCGGCGTGCCGGGCCAGGGCGAGCAGGGGCTCGTCGTCGGAGCCGAAGTGCATCCGGTCCTCGAGCACGACCTCCAGCCCGACCCAGCGGCGCGCGTAGTACATCAGCGAGTCCAGCGCGGTCGAGAACAGCTTCTCGTGGTCCTCGCGCCACGTCGGTGACGACTGGTCGGGGGTCTTGGCCCACAGCGCCCAGCACCCCAGGAGCATCCGGATGTCGACCCACATGAGCACGACGGCCAGGCACGAGGCGCGAAACAGCCGGGCCCGCCGGTCGACGAGCACCATGAACGCACCCGCGACGATGACGGGCACCATCAGCCCGGTGACGAGCACCCCGACGAACGGCCACGCCACGTGCAGCACGCGTCGCACGGCCAGCGGGGGAGGGGGAATGCTGCGGGCGCCCATGGCGGTCAGCGTATGCCCACCGGATGCCGTCGACGCCTCACCGCCGCAGCCGCACCGCCGCCGGCCCCGGAGTAGGTTGAGGGCCGTCCGCGGGCTCCCCGACACCGCGGACGGTGAGGACGATCGGCCATGAGCACTCCCGAGCCCTGCTGGGCTGCGGCCTACGGACCCGGGGTGCCGCTGCACCTCGAGGCCGGTGACACCACCCTCGTTGACCGGTTCGAGCGGACCGCCAGCGCGCACCCGCAGCGGGTGGCGCTGGAGTTCCTCGGCCGGAAGACGACGTATGCCGCGATGGCCGACCAGGTCTCGCGCGTCGCGGAGGGCCTGCGTCGTCTCGGCGTCGGGCCGGGTGACAGCGTCGCCCTCCTCATGCCGAACTGCCCGCAGAACGTCATCGCCTTCTGCGCCGTGCTGCGGCTCGGGGCGACCGTCGTCGAGCACAACCCGCTCTACACGGCCGGTGAGCTGCGGCTGCCGTTCATCGACCACGGCGCGAGGGTCGCGATCGTCTGGGACAAGGTCGTCCCCGTCGTCGAGGAGCTGCGCGGTGACTGCGCCCTCGAGCACGTCGTCGCCGTCGACCTCACGACCGAGCTGCCCCTGGCGAAGCGGCTGGCGCTCCGGCTCCCGATCGCGAAGGCCCGCGCGTCCCGGGAGGCCCTGACGAGCCCCGCGCCCGGTGCGCTGAAGTGGGCAGGGCTCACCACCGCGCCCCCGCTGGCGGCCTCGTACCCCCGCCCGGGGGTGGACGACGTCGCACTGCTCCTCTACACCTCGGGCACGACGGGTGTCCCGAAGGGCGTGCCCCTGCGGCACCGCAACCTCACCGCGAACATCGACCAGGGCCGCGCCTGGGTGCCGGGACTGCGCGAGGGCGAGGAGACCTTCCTGCTCGCCCTGCCGCTCTTCCACGCGTACGGCGTCACCGTGGGGATGCTCCTCGGCATCGACCTCGCCGCGACCCTCGTCCTCCTGCCCAAGCCCGAGGTGGGGCTGCTCATGGACGCCATCGAACGGGCCGTGCCGACGTTCGTGCCGGCGGTCCCGCCGCTCTACGAACGCATCGTCGACGAGGCGGAGCGGCGCGGGGTGAGCATCCGCGGCATCCGCTACGGCCTGTCGGGCGCGATGCCGCTGCCGGCCCCGCTCGTCGAGCGCTGGGAGGCGGCGACCGGTGGGTTGCTCGTCGAGGGGTACGGGCTCACCGAGACCTCACCCGTCGTCGTCGGCAACCCGATGACGACCGACCGGCGGCCGGGGTCGATCGGCGTGCCGTTCCCGAACGTCCAGGTGCGCATCGCCGACCCCGAGGACCTCGACCGAGAGGTGCCGCTCGGCGAGCGCGGCGAGCTGCTCGTCAAGGGCCCGCAGGTGTTCGACGGCTACCGCGGGATGCCGGAGGAGACGGCTGCCTCGTTCCACGACGGCTGGTTCCTCACCGGCGACGTCGTGACGATGGACGACAAGGGGTTCATCACGATCGTCGACCGGATCAAGGAGGTCATCATCACCGGTGGCTTCAACGTCTACCCCTCCGAGGTCGAGGCCGTCCTGCGCCTGCACCCGGGCGTGCGCGACGCCGCGGTCGTCGGGGTGATGCACCCCGAGAGCGGCAGCGAGGAGGTCGTCGCGGGCATCGTGCTCGACCCCGGCGCCCAGCTGGACCCCCAGTCGATCCACGACCACGCCCGCGAGTCCCTCACCGCGTACAAGGTGCCGCGACGCTACGTCGTGCTCGACGAGCTGCCCGTCAACGCGATGGGCAAGGTGCTGCGCCGCGAGGTGGTCAGGGAGATTCGAGGGCGGTGAGGTAGGCATCGGATGCCGCGTGCGCGGCATCCATGCGTTCCCTCATCTTCGCGATGCGCGCCAACCCGATCGACACGTTCGGGCTGCTGGCGGCGCCGCTGGGCAGCACGTGCAGCGCGACGTCGTCGGGGACGGACTCCATCTCGTGGACGAACCGGTGACGGCGGCCGATCTCGAAGGCGACGGTCGCGACCTCCCACGGCTTGGTCGGCACCTTCAGGGGTTGCTCGACCCGCCCGACCTGGAGCACGAAGATGCGGGTCGCGCCCAGGGCCAGGGCCCGGCCGATGGGGATGGAGTGCACGAGCCCGCCGTCGAGGTAGTGCCGGTCGTCGATCTTCACGGGCGGGAAGAGCCCGGGCACCGAGCACGACGCGACGACGGCATCGGTGAGGTCACCGTCGGTGAACCAGCGGCCGCTGGAGTCCTCGATGCAGGCGGCGACGCACTGGAAGGCGACCTCCAGCTCCTCGAACCGGCTGACCGGCAGGTAGCGCTCGATGACGTGGCGCAGCGGTGCGTTCGACAGCAGGTGGGTGCGGTACTTCGCGACCCGGGCGGCCTGGCGCATCGGGTTGTCGAGGAAGACCCCCTCGCGGACCACGGCCTCCCAGACGGCAGCGAGCCGCTCGGCCCCCTCGACCCCGGGGTCGGCGGCGATGAACGCCCCGTTCATGGCGCCGATGCTCGTGCCCAGGACCACGTCGGGGCGGATGCCGTGCTCGGCCAGCGCGCGCACCATGCCCACCTCGCTGGAGCCGAGCACCCCTCCGCCGCCGAGGACGTACGCGGTGAGCTCGTCGCGAGGCATGCCCCCAACCTACGGCTTGTGTCCGGCAGGTTGGTGGTCAGGGCAACCAACCTGCCGGACGTTGGCTGTCACCTCACCGGGTCACCGCGAGGATGCCGTGCGCCCCCCGCTCCGCGTCCGCCATGGCGTGCGTGACGAAGGGGTACGAGCCGGGCTCGGTGGGGGACCACTCCACGAAGCCGCCCTGGGCGGGGGCCAGGCCGAGCACCTGGCTGCCACCGTCCGCGCCCTCGCTGCCCTTGCTCCCCTCGCCAGCGAGCGGCCCGCCGCCACGGCGCAGCACATACGCGCCCTCGCTCCACACCGTGTCGAACTGCCCGCCGACGACGTGGAAGGCCGACCCGCGGTTCGGGCCCGCGGCGAGCACCCACAGGCGCACCCGCTCCCCGACGCGCGCCGTCAGGGGTGCCGCGTCGTACTGGTTGGCCACGCCGTTGAAGACGACGGCGTCGGGGGTGTCGGCGGCTGCCGAGTCGGCGTCGACCTCCTTGATCGCCGTGGACCCGTCGCCGTCGACGTGCACCTCGGACTGCACGAGGACGTAGCTGCGGTCGACGGCGGGCAGCCCGTCGGGCTCGATGACGACCGCTCCGTGCATGCCTGCCGCGATGTGGGCGCTCATCGGCATCGTCGAGCAGTGGTACATCCAGATGCCGGCCCGCTGCGCCGTGAACCGGTAGGTGAGCGAACCCCCGGGTGGGATGGTGCGCATGACCTCGTCCGGGGCCCGCTCGCCCGCGTGGAAGTCGACCGAGTGCCCCATCGACCCCTTGTTGACCAGGGTCACGACGAAGGTGTCGCCCACCCGGCCGTGCAGGGTCGGCCCCGGCACGCCCCCGTTGAAGGTCCACCGCTTCTGCCGGATGCCGGGCGAGACCTCGAGCTCGACCTCCTCCACCGTGAGGGTCACTTCGCGCACGGTCGCGTCGTCAAGAGGCGGCAGGGCGGCATCGACGGCGCGGAACGCGGCATCCGGCTCCTGGCCGAGTCGGATGCCGTCGTCGGGCTCCGCGGCGACGGCACCACCGGCGCTGCTCGCCCCAGCGGTGCTCGTCCCGGCGGTGGATCCCTCGACGACGACGTCGAGGACCATGCCCATCCGGCGGTGGCCGATGATGGTGCACCACCCCTGACCGCTGGCTCCGACGACCCCGACGTCGAGGGTGGTCGAGCGGCCGGGCATCACGCGCTCGGTGCGCAGGTCGCCGCCGAAGGACAGGTCGTGGGGCGACCCTTCGTCGACGTTGACGAGGTCGATGACGAGGCGGTTGCCGGCGGGCACGGTGATCGAGGCCGGGGAGAAGGCCATGTCCCGGGCCTCGACGCGCACCCGGGTGGTCTCACCGGTCGGCGTGACCGATCCGGCCCCGGTCAGGCCGGCCGCGGCGACCGAACCCGGGCCACCGGCATCCGACGCGGGGCCGAGGCCAGCAGCGGCCGGGTCGACGGCGACGCCGAGGGTCAGCGCGAGGGCGATGGTGGCGACCCCGGCGACGAGCTGCCCCGGTGACCACACCCGCGGCTCGGGCCCGACCCGTTCGGGGCGCACCGGGTGCTCGGCGACGGTGGCGACGAGGGCCCGGCGGGCCGCGACGGCCGCCTTCACGGCGCGCAGCAGGAGGGGGACGAACGCGGCCAGCGCCACGAGGACGAGGGTCGAGGTGGCGACCCGGACCGCGCTGGGGACGGGCAGGAGGCAGACGAGCAGGCCGAGGTTGACGACGGTCACCCGCCAGACGGCGCCCCGGTTGAGCTCGGCCGATGCCGCCCGCACGACCGACGGCCCGCCGCCGAGCACCGTCGGCACGAGGTGGCTCAGCGCGCCGGCGAGGAGCTGGGCCCCGAAGCCCGCGGCGACGACGGCCGCGACGACGCCGTACCCGTCGGCCACCTCGGCCCACGAGTCGGCGGTGGCGACCCGCCACCCGACGAGCCCGAGCGCCACCGCACCCCAGGCGAGGGCGGCGGTCACCGACCACGTCGCGAAGAAGCGGGGCGGGGCCTGACGTGCCGGTGCGAGCAGCGCCCGGCCCCACCAGCCAAGCCCGGCGGCGTAGAGGGCGAGACCGACCAACGTTGCGACGCGCGAGCCCAGCGCCGCCCCGGACCCGGTGACGGCGACCGCCGTGACGAGCACCGGCAGCGCCTGCCGCGCGAGGCGCTCGGCGCGCTCGTCGATCCGGGTGCGCAGCATCGTCGGCCACAGCGTGACGAGGGTGCCGGTCACCGTCAGCCCGATCCAGCCCAGCACCATGACCATCGAGTGCGCGACGAGCACGCGCCCGTGGGTGGTGTCGTCCAGGCCGCGGGCGAGCCACGCCCCGAGGGTCGCGCCGACGGGCACGCAGGCGGCGGCCGCCAGGTAGTAGCGCACGGTGATGCGGAACCGCCCCGGCAGCGCGTGCCGCAGTCGCCGCCACAGCTGGATGCCGTGCCAGCCCACCGCGCTCGACACCGCCACCGCCCCGGCGACGGTCAGCGGCCACAGCGAGGTCGGCACACCGACGAGCACCGCCGCCTGACCGGCGACGAGCAGGCCGATCCGCGCGTTCTGCCGAGCCCGTTCGTCGAGGGACGTCGGGGTCTTCAGGAGGGCCTGGGCGAAGTGGGTGCTCCACACCATGGCCGAGTGGGTGAGGGCACCGAGGAGCACGAGGTGCACCATCAGCCAGCTCGCGGCCGGCACGAACGGGTGGACGAGGGCGACGAGGACGGCGAGGCCGAGCCAGACCACGCCCGGCCGGTCGCGCAGCGCCCACCGACCTCGGGAGGCGCCGGGTGGCCCGGTGCGGCCCTGGCGGGTGGGTCGGGCTGCTGCGGTCGTGGTGCCGGGGGGCTCGAGGGTGGTCACGCGGGGACGCTCCGGGGGTGGCGGACGGGGAGTGCGACCGAGGCCGCGGCGGTGAGGGGGAGCAGGAGCAGGGCGACGGTGGTGAGCACGCCACCGGCCTGGGCGAGGCGGGTCTGGCCGACGAGGTCGCCGCAGACGCGGACCGCGAGCCCGGCGTGCAGGACGACGAGGGGGGCCCAGAGCACCCGTCGGTACGGCAGCGGGCGGCGCAGGACGGAGGGGAGGATGACCGGCGCGTGCGCGAGGACCATGCTCATGGCGAAGCCGAGGAAGACCGTGTGCACGAGGAGGTCGTGGGCCGCGCGGGTCGTCGGCACCCCGGTGACGGCCCAGGCGACTCCGGCCACGGTGAGCCACCCGTATCCGGCGAGCATCGCCACCGCGCTGAAGCGGGGCAGGCCGGTGGAGCGCACGGTGCGGCGGGCGACGTCGCGGGGGGCGAGCCACGCCACGAGGGCGAGCAGGGCCACCCCGAAGGCGCGGCTCCCCGGGCCCGGTGCGACGAGCGCCCACGTCGCCGCGAGGGCGAGCCCGGTCGCGAGCCAGAGCAGGGTCGTCCCTGCGGTGCGGGGGAGGTGGAACCGGGCGAGCTCGACCCGTTCGGCGGCGATCGTCAGCACGACGAACCCCGCGAGCAGCGGCACGACGACCGAGGCCTCGACCCGCACCCAGGCCAGCGCCGCGAGCACGGCGAGGCACGCGGCGAGCACCTGGACGAGCACCTCGTCGTCGCGACGCCGTCGCCACAGCGCGACCAGGACCGCGACGAGGGCGACCGTCCCGTCGAGGAGCAGCATCCGGCCCAGGAGGGGCGGCACCGGCGCGACGAGCGCCACCCCGCCGAGGCCGAGCAGCACCGGTGCGGCGTACCCCCAGGCCGCGCGCAGGGCGACGGCCCGCTCGAGGGCGATGAGCGTGCCGAGGAAGCCGAGCACCATGAGCGGCCCGTGCACGTCGGGCAGCGCCGCTGCGTCGAGCGGCGCGGGGACCCCCATCCGCAGCAGCCCGGCATCGAGCCCGGCGAGGAGGCTTGCCCCGGCCGGCAGCAGCAGCCAGGCCCGGTGCGGCGTCGTCATGGTCGGCTGGGGGCGGCCGGGGTCAGCGCGGTCACCCGCTCCCACTCCATGCCCGCGAAGGCGATGGCCGCTGCGGGGAAGAGGCCGTTCTCCTCGCGGTCGATGTGGTGGCGCAGGGCCAGCTCGAAGGCGGGGAAGGACGCGTGGTCGCCACCGCGCACCGCCGCCAGCGCGGCATCCAGTGCGGTGTGCTCGGCGCACAGGGAGCCCACGTGCTCGGTGAACTCCTCGTCCTCGGCGAGCACCGCGAAGAGGCCGGCCTCCTCGGCACCCGTGTGCGGGTGGAGCAGCCCGGCCAGGGCGTCGGCAGCCGCGACGACGGCGGTGTTGTCGCCGTGCTCGCAGGCCCGGCGCAGCACCCCGGAGGCGTTGATGATGTCGACGTGCTCGGCCATGAAGCGGCCGATGACGTCGATGCTCTCGCACCCGCAGTACGAGCACACGGCGACGACCTGCCGCTCAGGCGCGGGTGAGCCGCAGGCGCCAGGCGTCGGGACCCTCGTCGAGGTAGCGAACGGTGACCGCTCCGGCCTCGCGGTCGGCGATCTGGGCCAGCAGCGGCTTGGGGTCGTGCGGGGCGACGAGGTCGAGGGAGCCGCCGCTCGGGATCGCGGAGAGCGCACCGAATACCGTGGCGTGCCGGATGGCGTGCGGGACGGCCCGCACGTCGAGCTCGGGGATGCCGTGGTCGCTCTCGTTGCAGCCGCACGCGTGCTGGCCGCCGCCGGCGAGGGGAAGGGTGGTGTGTTCCATCTGGTCCTCCGGTGTCTGATTATCTACAATGACATTGTGAAAAATACTCCGCCGATGGGTCCTTCTCCAAGTCGGGTGCTCGGGAATGCCGGTGAGCCGACCCCGCCGCCGCTGGATCCCGCGCGCCTGCGGGTGCTGCGAGAGCTCGCCGGGGCCGATCGCGCGTGCACGGTGGGCGAGCTGGCGCAGGCGCTCGGCGGCCACCCCAACACCACCCGCCACCACCTGCGGGCCCTGCTCGCCGCGGGGCTGGTCCAGGTCCCCGACGCCGCCGACGAGGCAGGTCCGATCGGCGCCGGGAGCGTTCGCGAGGGTGGTCGCGGCCGGCCGGCTGCCCGGTACGTCGTGACGCCGCAGGGGCGGCGCACGGCATCCGGCGTCGTCGAGGGTGACCCCGCGGCGGAGGAGTACCTCGCGCTCGCGGGCGCCTTCGCCGACCGGCTGGCCGCGCTCGGCGTGGACACCTCGGAGGAGTCCAGGGCCGTGGGCCGGGCGTGGGGTGCGAGCCTGGCGGCGCGCGATGTCACGGCGGCTGGTGGGGGTCTCCCGGGGCAGCCGCGTGAGCAGGTGGTGGCGCTGCTGCACCGCCTCGGGTTCTCACCCGTCGTGCGCCCGACGCCCGATCGTGACGACGGTCGCGAGGTCGAGCTGCGCACCTGTCCGCTGCTCGATGCGGCGCGACGGCATCCCGAGGTGGTGTGCCAGGTCCATGCCGGGCTGGTGAGCGGTGCGGATGCCGCGTACGGCGGGTCGGGGGAGGGCGTGCGGCTCGTGCCGTTCGCCAGTCCGGGTGCATGTCACCTCAGGCTGGCGTCGGCCCGGTAACCTCACCCCATGAGCGGCGCCGCGATCTTCGACCTTGACCGCACGTTGCTCCAGGGCGGCACCGGCCCACTGCTGTCGCGAGCGATGTACGACCTCGGCGTCGTCACCCGCAAGCTGCCCGGCGAGAAGCTGCTGTACGGCATGTTCGACCTCATCGGTGAGACGCTGCCGTCGATCTTCCTGGCCCGGCAGGCCACCCTGGTCGCCAAGGGGCGCGAGATGGCCACGTTCGACGAGGCGGCCGTGGCGGCCGCCGAGGCGATCGCCGAGGTGGTGCACCCCTTCGCGTTGGCGCTCATCGAGCAGCACCAGGCCGCCGGGCGGCCCGTCGTGCTCGCGACCACCACGCCGTACCACCTCATCAAGCCGTTGGCTGATCGGCTGGGCTTCGACCACGTCATCGCCACGCGTTACACCATCAACGACGAGGGCAGGTTCGACGGCTCGATCACGGGCAACTTCGTGTGGTCGCGGGGCAAGATCGCCGCGGTGCGCGAGTGGGCCGAGCGCGAAGGCATCGACCTCGCCGAGAGCTTCGCCTACTCCGACTCGATCTACGACCTGCCCCTGCTCTCGGCCGTGGGGTCGCCCAACGCGGTCAACCCTGATCCGCGGCTGACCCTGTATGCCGTGGCGCGCGGATGGCCGATCGTGCACTTCGACGTCTCGCCCGGGGTGTTCAAGGTGCCGGTGCTGGGCATCGAGCTGCAGCGGCTGCTCTTCCTGGCGAGCCCGCCGCTGCTCACGCCGTACGCCCGCTTCGACATCGCCGGCATCGAGAACATCCCCCGCACCGGCCCGGCGATCCTCGTCGCCAACCACCGGTCCTACTTCGACCTGCAGACGATGATCCAGGTGCTGCGGGCCTCGGGGCGCACTGCCCGCGGGTTGGGCAAGAAGGAGATCTTCGACGTCCCCGGCCTCGGCGCGATCGCCACGGCCCTGGGCGGCATCGCCGTCGACCGCGGCACCAGCGGGCAGGACTCGTTCGAGAACGCCGCGGTCGCCCTCGAGGGCGGCGAGCTGGTCGCGCTCATGCCGCAGGGGACGATCCCGCGTGGCGAGAAGTTCTACGACCCGGTGCTCAAGGGCAAGACGGGCGCTGCGCGGCTGGCCGCGATCACGCGGGCACCGGTCATCCCGATCGGCATCTGGGGCAGCGAGCAGGTGTGGCCCCGGTCGGCGGCCGTGCCGAACGTCCTCAACGTCACCAACCCGCCGAAGGTTCGCGTCCGTGTCGGTGAGCCGGTCGAGCTGAAGTACCGCTCACCCGCGGCCGACACCAAGCGCATCATGGCCGCGATCGTCGACTGCCTGCCCCCGCAGGCCCGCGAGCACCGCGTGCCCACCGAGGAGGAGATCCGGCTCGCCACCCCGGGCAGCTGACCGGAACTCGCTCACGGGCCTCCCCCTTCCCTCCCGTCCCACCCCCGTGGGTCGATTTGACGAGGTGCACTCACTGAGGAGTACCTTACTTAGGTAAGGCTCACCTCTTGGAACGGGGCACGTGGATGTTCGTCAGCAACGCCCTCATCGGGTTGCGCGAGGGCCTGGAGGCAGCGCTCGTCGTCGTCATCCTGCTGGCTTTCCTCAAGAAGACCGACCGCACGTGGGGGATCCCCTACGTGTGGGCCGGGGTCGGCACGGCCGTCGCCCTCTCCGTGACGTTGGGTGCGGTGTTGACCTACGGCACGCGGCAGCTGACCTTCGAGGCCCAGGAACTCGTCGGGGGCATCGCCAGCATCATCGCCGTCGCGTTCGTCACCGTCATGGTGTTCTGGATGAAGTCGGCCGCCCGCGGCCTCTCCGGTGAGCTCAAGGGGCAGCTCGACAAAGCCCTCGACCTCGGCCCCCTGGCCGTTGCCCTCGTCGGCTTCCTCGGGGTCGGCCGTGAGGGCCTGGAGACCGCGATCTTCTTCTACGCCACCGCCCAGGCTGCGGGAGCCGGCAACAACGTCCCGCTGCTGGGCTGGCTCGTGGGCTTCGCCGGAGCCATCGCCCTCGGGGTCCTCATCTACCGCGGCGCGCTGCGCATCGACCTCGGCCGCTTCTTCAGGTACACCGGCATCGCGCTCATCTTCGTCGCCGGCGGCATCCTGTCGTACGGCATCCACGACCTCCAGGAGGCGGGCCTCCTCCCGGGCCTGAGCACCCTCGCCTTCGACGTCTCGGGGGTCATCGACCCGGGGGCGTGGTACGCCGTCCTGCTCAAGGGAACGCTGAACTTCACTCCGGCGACCACGGTCCTGCAGGCCATCGCCTGGGTGCTCTACGTCAGCACGGTCCTGTTCTTCTTCCTGCGCCCCTCCCGCCCGGCCAGCACGCCCGCCACCGCACCCGCGCCCACGGTCACCCCCGCGGCCACCACCAGGAGCCTCCCGTGATCGCCCGCCCTCCCCTGCGCGTCGTCGCCCTGATCGCGGCGCCCGCCGCCCTGGCCCTGGGTGCCTGCTCCGGTGCCACGACGTCGGATGCCGCCAGCGGCACCTCGGGCGGTGCCATCACCGTCACCGCGACCGACACCACCTGCGAGGTCTCCCGTACCGAGGCACCGGCTGGCCGGGTCGAGTTCACCGTGACGAACACGGGCAGCAAGGTCAACGAGTTCTACGTCTACGCCGAGGGCGACCGGATCCTGGGTGAGGTCGAGAACATCGCCCCCGGCCTGACGCGCAGGTTCCACGTCGAGCTCGCCGAGCCGGGCACGTACGAAACCGCCTGCAAGCCGGGGATGGTGGGCGACGGCATCCGGGCGCCCTTCACCATCACCGGTGAAGCGGCGGCGCCCAGGAGCGACGACGAGAACCTCACGGCAGCGACCACCGAGTACCAGCGCTACGTGGCGAGCCAGGCTGACGCCTTCCTGGCCGGCACCAGCGAGTTCGTCGCCCTCGTCAAGGCCGGCAAGGTCGACGAGGCCAAGGCGCTCTACCCCACGGCCCGCTCCTCCTGGGAGCGCATCGAGCCGGTGGCCGAGTCGTTCGGCGACCTCGACCCGAAGATCGACGGCCGCGCCGAGGTCGAGGCGGAGGGAATGGAGTTCACCGGCTTCCACCGCCTCGAGCGCGACCTCTGGGAGACCGGGCTCCAGCCCGATTCCGCGGCGATGGCCGACCGCCTGCTGGCCGACGTCACCGAACTCGTCACCAGGGCCAAGGCCGTCGAGCTCAACCCGCTGCAGCTCGCCAACGGGTCCAAGGCGCTGCTCGACGAGATCGCCACCGGCAAGATCACCGGCGAGGAGGAGCGCTACAGCCACACCGACCTGTGGGACTTCGAGGCCAACGTCGAGGGCTCCACGGCGGCCATCGCGGCGCTGCGTCCCTATCTCGCCACCGCTGACCCGGCGCTCGTCGCGACCATCGACGAGCGGGGCAAGGCCCTCAGCGACCTGCTCGAGACCTACCGCGAGGGCGACGGGTTCGTGCTGTACACCGACCTCACCCCGCAGGACGTCAAGAAGCTGACCACCGCCCTCGACGCCTTCTCCGAGCCGGTCGCGACCGTCGCTGGCGTCGTGGCCAGGGGATGAGCGGTTCCACCCGCCGGGCGGTCATCGCCAGCGGCGCCGGGGCGGCCGTGGCCGGTGCCGCGGCAGGGCTGGCGTATGCCGCTCGCCCGTCGGCCGCCGCCGCCTCACCGGCCGCCGGGGGTGGCGGGGCCGGGGCCGATGCGGGGATCGTCGCCTTTCGGGGGGAGCGACAGGCCGGCATCACGACGGCTGCGCAGGACCGGCTGCACCTCGTCGCGCTCGACGTCGTCACCGACGACCCCGACCGGCTGCGTGACCTGCTGACCCGTTGGACCCGGGCTGCTGAGCGGATGACGTACGGGGCCGAGGCCGCCCCGGGCGGCGTCGTCGGCGGGGGCCCGTGGAACGTGCCCGAAGACACCGGTGAAGCGCTGGACCTGGCACCCGGGCACCTGACGGTGACCATCGGCTACGGCCCGTCGCTGTTCGACGAACGGTTCGGCCTGGCCGACCGGCGACCCGAGGCGCTGCGCGACCTGCCAGCGTTCCGCGGTGACGACCTCGACCCGGCGACGTCGGGCGGGGACATCGTCATCCAGGCCTGCTCCGACGACCCCCAGGTCGCGGTGCACGCGGTGCGCAACCTGGTGCGGCTCGGCTTCGGTGTGGTGACGGTGCGCTGGAGCCAGCTCGGGTTCGGGCGCACGTCCTCGACCTCGCGCAGCCAGGCCACCCCCCGGAACATGTTCGGGTTCAAGGACGGCACCGCCAACATCACGGCCGAGGACGCCGCCGCCCTCGACGAGCACGTCTGGGTCGCCCCCGAGGACGTCGCGGGCACGGCCGACTGGCTGGCTGGCGGGACCTATCTCGTGGCGCGGCGCATCCGCATGCACATCGAGGTCTGGGACCGCACCCCGCTCATGGAGCAGGAGCAGGTCTTCGGCCGGGACAAACGCGTCGGGGCGCCGCTCGGCGGGACGGACGAGTTCGAGGAGCCGGACTTCACCCGGCTGGGCACCGACGGGATGCCGCGCATCCCCGCGACGTCGCACATCCAGCTGGCCCACCACAGTCGCCTCGGCGGGGTGCGCATCCTGCGCCGCGGCTACAACTTCACCGACGGCACCGACGGGCAGGGCCACCTCGACGCCGGCCTGTTCTTCATCGCCTTCATGCGTGACGCGCACCGGCAGTTCGTGCCGATGCAGCGGGCCCTGGCCCGGTCCGACGCCCTGAACGAGTACGTCGAGCACACGGGGTCGGCGCTGTTCGCGTGCCCTCCGGGTCTGGGGCCGGACGACGACTGGGGATCCCAGCTCTTCACCTGACCCCGGATGCCGGGTGGCCGGCATCCGACGAACGACCCGGGGGTAGCGGTGCGCGGCCTCCGGGCGACAGGCTGACCCCATGACCGCACCCACGACCGTCGTGCTCTTCGGTGCCACGGGGGACCTCGCCAAGCGCAAGCTCATCCCGGGGCTGCTGCACCTCTTCCAGTCCGGGCTCGTCGACGACCTGCGCGTCGTCGGCACCAGCCTCGACGAGATGAATGGCGATGCCTTCCGGGACCTGGCGCTGATCGCCATTCGCGAGCACAGCACCCGCGACATCAGTGACGCCGACTGGCGCGAGTTCGCCCAGCGGTTGGACTACGTGTCGATCTCCGCCGGGCCGGACGCCCTGCGCGAGGCCGTGGCGCGGGCCGAGGCGCTCCTGCCGGGCGAGGTGAACCAGCGCCTGCACTACCTCTCGGTGCCGCCCAAGGCCGCCCTGGCGGCCGTGCGCACCATCGCCGAGGCCGACCTCGCGGTGCGCAGCCGGGTGGTCATGGAGAAGCCGTTCGGCACCGACTACGCGTCAGCGGTCTCCCTCAACGCCCAGCTGCACGAGGTGTTCGACGAGGAGCAGATCTTCCGCATCGACCACTTCCTCGGCAAGGAGGCTGCGCAGAACATCCTCGCCTTCCGGTTCGCCAACGGTCTGTTCGAGCCGATCTGGCACCGGAACAGCATCTCCCACATCGAGATCGACGTGCCCGAGACCCTTGGCCTGACGCAGCGGGGCGACTTCTACGAGGCGACCGGTGCCTACCGCGACATGGTCGTGACGCACCTGTTCCAGATCCTCGCGTTCACCGCGATGGAGCCGCCGACCTCGCTCGAGCCGAGCGCGATCAGCCGGGAGAAGAACAAGGTCTTCCGCTCGATGCAGCCCATCCAGCCGAGCGACGTCGTGCGCGGGCAGTACACCGGCTACCACGACGAGCCCGGGGTGAAGCCCGACTCGGAGACCGAGACCTTCGTCGCGCTGAAGTGCTTCGTCGACAACTGGCGCTGGGCCGGCGTGCCGTTCTACCTGCGCACCGGCAAGCGGATGGCCGAGGGGGCGCGCATCATCTCCATCGCCTTCCGCGAGCCCCCGCAGTCGATGTTCCCGCCGGGCTCTGGGGTCGGCGACAACGGGCCGGACCACCTGACCTTCGACCTCGCCGACAAGTCGCGCATGTCGCTGTCCTTCTACGGCAAGCGGCCCGGGCCGGGCTTTCGGCTCGACAAGCTCTCGATGCAGTTCTCCATGCAGGAGACGTCGTGGGCGGGTGCGGTGCTCGAGGCCTACGAGCGGCTCATCTACGACGCGGCACGCGGCGACCGAACCCTGTTCACCTCGGCATCCGGCATCGAACGTCTCTGGGAGATCTCCCAGCCGCTGCTCGACAACCCCCCGACCGTGCGGCCCTACTCGCAGGGCACCTGGGGGCCGAACCAGATCCACCAGCTCATCTCGCCGTACACGTGGCGCCTGCCCTTCGAGCGGGCCTGGCGCGAACGCAAGTTCTGACCCCGATCGCTGGGAGCCCGGCGTGCCCTCCGAGGTGCTGCGTGCGGTCAGGCGGCGGTGTTGCTGCGGCCGCTCTCGGTGCGCACGATGAGCGCCCGCGGCTGCACCTCGATCTGGATGTGCCGGGCCTCGCCGATGATGTCGCCGTCGAGCTCGACCATCTGGTCGTGGTCGACGTGCACCTCGATCTCGCGGCAGCGGTAGCGGTCCAGGGTCTGGGTCGAGCGGCCGCTCTTGGCCAGCACCCGCGCGGCGACCGACACCCACGCGGCCAGGCCCCGAGGGGCGATGACGACGACGTCGAGCGTGCCGTCGTCGGGCTCGGCGTCGGGCATGAGGTTGATGCCGCCGGTGAGCTTGCCGCAGTTGCCGATGAGCACGGTGCGCGCCCGGACGGTCATGGGCGGTGCGCCGTCGATGCTCACTCGCGCCTTGAACCGCTCGACGAGGAGGTTCTTCAGCCCGGCGGGGACGTAGGCCGTCCAGCCGATCCGGGCCTTGAGCTGCTCCGAGGTGTCCTCCATGATCGCGGCGTCCAGCCCGAGGCCGGCCATGACGAGGAACGCGTGGCGGGCCGGCCCCGTCGACGACCCCTCACCGACGTGCTCGTCTAGGTGGGAGTCCTCAGGGTCCAGGGTCAGCCACCCGGCGTCGATGTGGCGGTTGCGGCCGGTCAGCGCAACGGTCACGGCCCGGGCGAGGTCGTCGGTCGGCAGCTCGAGGTTGCGGGCCAGCAGGTTGCCGGTGCCTCCGGCGAGCAGCCCCATCGGCACACCGGTGCCGATCATCTCCTGGGCGACCGCGCGCACGGTGCCGTCGCCACCGAAGGCGCAGACGACGTCGACCTTCTCCTCGAGGGCCTGGCGGGTCTGCCCGAAGCCGACGTCGTGCTCGGTCGTGGGGAGGAACAACGGCTCGGCCCACCCCTGGTCAGCGCACACCCCGGCGATGGTCGCCTTCTGTGTGGACCCGTCCCCGTCGAGCTTCGTGGGGTTGAGCACGACCGCCAGCTGTTTCTTGGGCGGGGCGGGTGCCTCCTCCTCGCGGCGGAAGCTGTCTCGGGCAGGACGACTCGCCGCCGCCCGCGCGTCGCGGCGTGACGCCAGGACGAGCCAGGCGCCCATCCCGACGAAGACGACGGCGACGGCGATGCCCACCCAGGTCCACCACGCGTCTGACACAGAGTGGAAGGTACCGCACGATCTGGGTGGATCAGGTCGGCCGTAGTCTGCGGATCATGACGTCCTCCTCGCCCGACGCAGCACCCGAGCCACTGGTCGACCCCGCCATCACCCCCGATGACAAGGACTGGACCTGGACGCTGCGTGAGCGGTGCCCCGACTGCGGGTTCCTGGCGACCGACGTCGCGCCGGCCGACATCGCGCGCCACGTCACGGCATCCACCGCACCCTGGGAGCAGGTGCTGACCCGCAGCGACGCGACGGCTCGGCCCGATCCGGCCACCTGGTCGCCGCTGGAGTACGCCTGTCACGTGCGCGACGTCTGCCGCCTGTTCGAGCAGCGGGCCCGCCTCATGCTCGAGCAGGACGCGCCAACCTTCGACAACTGGGACCAGGACGAGACCGCCGTCGCCAACCGCTACGGCGAGCAGGACCCCGCCGTCGTGGCCCGCGAGCTGATCGAGGCCGCGGCCGGGTTGGCGGGTGTGTACGCGGGCGTCGCGGGTCAGGACTGGGAGCGCACCGGCATCCGCTCGAACGGCTCGCTGTTCACGGCCGCCACGCTCGGGCAGTACGGGCTGCACGACCTCGTGCACCACCTGTGGGACGTTGGGGTCGACCTCGGGTGAGCCCTGAGCTGATCTACCTGCTGCTCGGCGGCTCGCTGCTGCTCGCCGCGGTCCTCCCGCGCGTGCTGCACAGGTGGGCGCTGTCGGCGCCGATGGTGCTCGTCGCGACGGGCATGCTCGTCGGCCTCCTTCCCGCGTGGGATGCCGTGGTGCTCGACCCGGTCGCGGCTCGCCCGGTCATCGAGCACGTCACCGAGCTCACGGTGCTCGTCGCGCTCATGGGGGTGGGGCTGGCCCTGGACCGGCCGTTGCGGTGGCGCAGCCGCGAGTCCTGGCGGTCGTGGTCACCGGCCTGGCGCCTGCTCGGCATCGCGATGCCGCTGACGATCGCGGGGGTGGCGCTGCTCGCGTGGGGGCCGCTCGGGGTCGCGGCGCCCGCGGCGGTGCTGCTCGGGGCGGCCCTGGCGCCGACCGACCCGGTGCTCGCCTCGGACGTCCAGGTCGAGGGGCCGACCCTCGAGGGTGCCGTCGACGAGATCGACGAGGACGACGAGGTGCGCTTCGCCCTGACGAGCGAGGCCGGGCTGAACGACGGGCTGGCGTTCCCGTTCGTGTACGCCGCGATCTTCCTCGCGTCGGTCGGGTCGGTGTCGCAGTGGTGGGCGGGGTGGCTCGCGTGGGAGCTCGTCGGCAAGGTCGTCGTCGGGGTGCTCGTGGGGGTGGCCGTCGGGTGGGTGCTGGCGCGGATCGCGTTCCGGGCACCGGCCCGCTCGCTGCGCCTGGCCGAGGTCGGTGAGCCGCTGCTCGCGCTGGCGGCCCTGCTCCTCGCTTACGGCGCCAGCGAGGTGGCCGGCGGCTACGGCTTCCTCGCGGTGTTCGCCTGTGCGCTCACGGTGCGTGCGGCCGAGCGCGACCACGACTACCAGCGCCACATGCACGACGTCATCGACCGGCTGGAGACGCTGCTGACCCTGGTGGTGCTGCTCGGCCTCGGGTTCGCGTTGACCAACGGCCTGCTGGCCCACCTCGACTGGCGCGGGATGCTCATCGGGGTGTCGCTGGTGCTCGTCATCCGGCCCGTCGCGGGATACCTGGCGTTCCTCGGCCACCGCACCCAGGTCGGGGATGCCGGGCTGGACCACCGCGAGCGGCTCGTCGTCGCGTTCTTCGGGGTCCGTGGGGTCGGGTCGCTGTACTACGTCGCCTATGCGGCCGGGGCCGCCTCCTTCCCCGAGGAGCGGTGGCTCTGGTCGACGGTCGGCTTCACGGTGGTGCTGTCGGTCGTGGTGCACGGCGTGCTCGCGACGCCGGTCATGCGACGGCTCGACGCCGCGCGAGGCGAGCCCACGGCATCCGCCCTGGGCTGAGGGCTCGGTGCCGCGGGGGTTCGCGAGGGCGAAACGGGGATGCGCCAGGGCTCTCAGTGGCCCCACACTGGTCGGATGCCGTCCGCCTCCACCCTCGCCGCGTTCGCCGTCGCATCGGTCATCATCATCGCGATCCCCGGCCCGAGCGTGCTGTTCACCATCGGCCGGGCCCTGTCGGCCGGGCGGCGCGAGGCGCTGCTCACGGTGGTGGGCAACGCGCTCGGCATCCTGACCCAGATCTGTGCGCTCGCCATCGGCCTCGGGCCGCTCATCGCCGCGAGCACGGTCGCCTACACGGCGCTGAAGGTCGTGGGGGCGGGCTACCTGATCTGGCTCGGTGTGCAGGCGATCCGCAACCGTCGGGCCCTGGCCACCGCGTTCGAGGCCGGGGTGCCGGTCACGGCGCCGAGCCTGCACGCGGTGCGGGCCGGGTACGTCGTCGGGGTCACCAACCCGAAGACCATCGTGTTCTTCGCGGCGCTGCTGCCCCAGTTCGTCGTGCCGACCTCGGCCGTGCTGCCCCAGCTCGTGGCGCTGGGCGCGGTGTTCGCCGTGCTGGCGCTGCTCATGGACGGCGCCGTGGCCCTCGTCGCGAGCCGGGCCCGCGACTGGTTCGCGTCATCCCCCAAGCGGATGGAGCGGGTCGGCGGCGCCGGCGGGTTGATGATGCTGACCCTGGGCGGCGGCCTGCTGCTCACCGGTCGCCCCACGACCTAGCCCCCTGGCACGTGATCACCTGAGCACCCCCAGTCGAAAGTAGGCGAATCGCCGCGTGGGGCAGGGCCCACACGGCGATTTGGCTACTCTCGACCGGCGGTGGGGGCGGGGGGCGAGGAATTGCGGGACGGGGTGGGTCCCGGCGCCGATAAACTCCCCGGGTGATCGACATCAAGCTGCTGCGCGACAACCCCGACGCCGTCCGTGCCAGCCAGCGCTCCCGGGGTGAGGACGAGGGTGTCGTCGACGCCATCCGCGCGGCTGACGAGCGTCGCCGCAGCTCGCTCACGGCATACGAGCAGTTGCGCGCCGAGCAGAAGACGATGGGCAAGGACGTCGCCCGCGCCCAGGGTGAGGAGAAGCAGGCGCTGCTCGCCCGCACCAAGGAGATCGCGGCGCAGGTCAAGGCGCTGCAGGCCGACGCCGACGAGGCCCAGGTCGAGCTCGACACCCTGCTGAGCACCATCGGCAACGTCGTCGAGCCCGAGGTGCCGAGCGGCGGTGAGGACGACTACGTCGTGCTCGAGACCGTCGGCGCCCCCCGGGACTTCGCCGCAGAGGGCTTCGAGCCGCGTGACCACCTCGCGCTCGCCGAGGGCCTGGACGCCATCGACATGGCGCGCGGGGCCAAGGTCGCCGGGGCCCGGTTCTACTTCCTCAAGGGGGCCGGCGCCCGCCTCGAGATGGGCCTGCTCGGGCTCGCGATGCAGCGAGCCATCGCCGCCGGGTTCGTGCCGATGATCACCCCGACCCTGGTCAAGAGCGACGTCATGGCCGGCGCCGGGTTCCTCGACCACCACGCCGACGAGGTGTACCGCCTCGAGGCCGACGACCTCTACCTGACCGGCACCTCCGAGGTCGCACTCGCGGGCTACCACGCCGACGAGGTGCTCGACCTGTCCGCCGGGCCCCTGCGGTACGCGGGCCAGTCGACGTGTTACCGCCGCGAGGCCGGCTCCTACGGCAAGGACACCCGCGGCATCATCCGCGTGCACCAGTTCAACAAGATCGAGATGTTCGTCTACTGCCGTCCCGAGGATGCCGTGGCCGAGCACCAGCGCCTGCTCGCCTTCGAGAAGGAGATGCTCGCCGCGATCGAGGTGCCCTACCGCGTCATCGACACCGCGGCGGGTGACCTCGGCGGGCCGGCGGCGCGCAAGTTCGACTGTGAGGCGTGGGTGCCGACCCAGGGCCGCTACCGCGAGCTCACGTCGACCTCCAACTGCACGACCTTCCAGGCCCGGCGGCTCAACACCCGGGTCAAGGGTGAGGGCGGCAACGAGGTCGCGGCCACGCTGAACGGCACGCTCGCGACCACGCGATGGATCGTGGCGATCCTCGAGAACCACCAGCAGCCCGACGGCTCGGTCATCGTGCCCGAGGCGCTGCGTCCGCACGTCGGCCTCGACGTGCTGGTTCCGGGGGCCTGACTCCCGCTGAGGGCGACCGGCAGGGGTACTGCTGAGAGCCCTTGCGTCGGACAAGGGATTCCTTGCGCGGCGCAACGACGTCTCCCCAGACCCCTTGGGTCCGCGCGCTCAGGAAGGTGGCCGGGTCCCCCCTGCGGGGGAGGTGCCGGGCACTCGGGCGTGCCTAGGCTGCCCGTATGCCGCCCGCCCGCCTCTCGCTGCCATCGCGCGTCGGCGAGTTCTTCGGCGTCGACGACCCGTGGCAGCGCCCGCGCCCGCAGGTCAGTCGCAGTGACGTCATCCTCGCGCTCGCGACCGCCGTTCTCGGCCTGGTCTCCCTTGAGCTCCTGCGCAGCATGGGCCTGCTCGAGACGGTCAAGCAGCCGGTGTGGCTGCAGGCGCTCGCCACCGTGTCAGCCTCGGCCCTGCTCACCTGGCGGCGTCGCTGGCCGCTGTCGATCGCCGTGGCGGCGGCCGTGCACATGTTCGTCGTCGGCGTGACCATGGCCCCGGTGATGAGCCAGTTCACCCTCCAGGTCGTCTACTTCATCGCCTTCTACGCGGCGGTGGCCTGGT
>NZ_DAORSO010000004.1:36899-38437 GCF_035443565.1 Ornithinibacter sp.
CAGTTCACCCTCCAGGTCGTCTACTTCATCGCCTTCTACGCGGCGGTGGCCTGGTCGCGCGACCGACGGCTCATGCTCGGTGTGGTCGGCTCGATCATCGTCGTGATGTTCGTCTGGATCGCGTGGCAGTTCCTCCTCGGCAGCGGGGTGCAGGACATCGTCGACGACACCCGTGGCGTCCAGCGAAGCGGGCTCGTCGGCCCGGTGACTGCGGCGGTGGCCCTCACGGTCCTCATCAACGTCATCTACTTCGGGGGTGCGGTCATCGCGGGTCAGCTCGACTGGCGGGCGGCCCGACAGCGTGCCCAGCTCGAGACGGCATCCGCGACCATCGCCACCCAGAGCGAGACCCTGCAACGGCGCGCCGTGACCGACGAGCGCCTGCGCATCGCCCGTGAGCTGCACGACGTCGTCGGGCACCACATCTCGGTCATCGGCATCCAGGCGGCCGCGGCGCGACGGGTGCTCACGCGCGATCCGGATGCCGCTGCCACGGCTCTCGCGGCGATCGAGACCTCGTCGCGTGACGGTGTCACGCAGATGCGCAGCCTCCTCGGGACCTTGCGCGACCCGGAGGACGCCGACCCCGACATCGCGACGAGCCGGATGCCGGAGCCCGGGATCGCCGACCTGCCCACCATAGTGGCGGAGCGGCGAACGGCCGGGCTCACCACCTCCTACGACGTCGTCGAGTCCAGCCCCGGTGCGGCCGACCGGCTGCCCTCGTCGACCGGGTTGGCGCTCTACCGGGTCGTGCAGGAGGCCCTGGCCAACGTCACCCGCCACTCCACCGCCCGCCACGCCACGGTGGTGCTGCGGGTCGAGGAGGACGGCCCGCGCCCGCACGCGGAGGTCGAGGTGCTCGACGACGGCAGGCCCAGGGGTCGCTCGTCGGGCTCCGGGCTCGGTCACCTCGGGGTGCGCGAGCGCGCCGCGAGCCAACGGGGTGAGGCCGAGATCGGCCCGCGGCCGACCGGCGGTTACCGTGTGCGGGTCCGGATTCCACTGGGGGAGAACAGTGTCTGACCTGCACCCACCGCTGCGCGTGCTCATCGTCGACGACCAGCACCTCGTGCGCTCGGGCTTCGCGATGATCCTGTCCGTCGAGGACGACCTCGAGGTCGTCGGCGAGGCCGAGAACGGGCGGGTCGCGCTCGCCCAGGCACGGGCGCTGCGCCCCGACGTCGTGCTCATGGACGTGCAGATGCCGGTCATGGACGGCATCGAGGCCACCCGGGCCCTCGTCGCCGAGGACCTCGCCAAGGTGCTCATCCTCACCACCTTCGACCGCGACGACTACGTCTTCGACGCCCTCTCGGCCGGGGCGAGCGGCTTCCTGCTGAAGAACGCCGAACCCGACCAGCTCGTCGAGGCCGTGCGGGCGGTCGGCCACGGCCACGCCCTGCTCGCACCCGAGGTCACCCGCCGGGTCATCGAGCGGATGGCCCGAAGTGGCCGGTCCGGCGCGGGACCCACCAGCACGACGGGGGCTGGAATCGCCGGTGCGCCGACGACGCAACCCGGCGCACCGGCATCCG
>NZ_DAORSO010000004.1:38537-43952 GCF_035443565.1 Ornithinibacter sp.
GCGCCCGGCCTGCGCGGGGCCGCGGTGGATGCGCGGCTCGACGGGCTCAGCCGCCTCACCGACCGCGAGCGCGAGGTGCTCGTGCTGGCCGCGCGAGGGCTGTCCAACAGCGAGATCGCCGCCCACCTCGTGCTCGGCGAGGCCACCGTGAAGACCCACGTGTCGAGCTGCCTGGCCAAGCTGCACGTGCGCGACCGGGTGCAGGCGGTCGTCGTCGCCTACGAGGCGGGCCTCGTCCTCCCGGCGGAGGCCTGACCCGCGGGGCCGCCCGCCGACCTCACCCGGCGGGCTGATCCACCGCCGCGACCGCCCGTCTAGCGTCGAGGCATGGCACAGATCGAGACACGAGGGCTGACCCGCACCTTCGGCGACGTGCGGGCCGTGGACGGGGTCGACCTCGTCGTGCGCCCCGGTGGCCTGACCGGGTTCGTCGGCGGCAACGGCGCCGGCAAGACGACCACGATGCGCATGATCATGGGCGTGCTTCGCCCGGATGCCGGGCAGGTGCTGTGGGGGGATCGGCCGATGACCGCCGCCGACCGCCAGCGCTTCGGCTACATGCCCGAGGAGCGCGGGCTCTACCCCAAGCAGAAGGTCGCCGAGCAGCTCGCGTACCTCGGGCAGCTGTCTGGGATGTCGTCGGCGGCGGCGAAGAGCGCGGTCGCCGAGCACCTCGAGCTGTTCTCGCTCGGTGACCGGGCCGGCGAACGGGTCGAGGCGCTCAGCCTGGGCAACCAGCAGCGGGTGCAGATCATCGCGGCCCTCATGCACGGCCCCACCGCGCTCATCCTCGACGAGCCGTTCTCCGGACTCGACCCGGCCGCCGTCGACGCGATGGCGGACATCCTGCGTGACCGGGCGGCATCCGGCGTGCCCGTGTTGTTCAGCAGCCACCAGCTCGACCTCGTGGAGCGGTTGTGCGACAGCCTCATCGTGCTCGCCCGCGGCCGGGTCGTCGCCCAGGGCACCGTGGAGACGCTGCGCGCCGGTGGGCCCACTCGCTACCGACTCGTCACGGCGGGTGACGTCGGGTGGGTGCGTGACCAGCGCGGCATCCACGTCCACGACGTCGACGGGGGGCGGGCGCTGCTCGAACTCATCGACCCGGGGGCCGAGCAGGCCGTGCTGCGGGCCGCCGTCGACCGCGGCCCGGTGCTCGAGTTCGCGCAGGTCGTCCCGCCCCTGTCCGAGATCTACCGAGAGGTGACGGCATGAGCACCCAGACGACTCAGCCTTCATCGGCCACCGAGGTCGGCCAGCCGTGGCTGCTCGTGGCCCGCCGTGAGGTCGCGACCAAGCTCGTCGACCGCTCGTTCCTGGTCGGCACCCTGCTGACGCTGGCGCTGATCATCGGCTTCGTCGTGCTCCAGGCCGTGCTGGCCGAGCGGACGAGGACCTATGACGTCGTCGTCACCTCCAGCGCCCAGACGATGGCGGATGCCGTGGCGCGTCAGGCGCCCACGCTCGACGACGGCATCCGGGTCACCGTCGTCCCCGCTGCGGACGACGCAGCCGCCGAGGCGGCGGTGCGCGCGGACGACGCCGACGCGTGGCTCACCGAGCGCGACGGGTCGTGGCTGCTCGTCGCCCACGACGAGGTGCCGAGCGGGCTCGAGGCGGTGACCGCGACGGTGGTGCGCGACGCCGTGCTCACCCAGAACGCCGATCGGGCGGGCACGTCGGTGGCGGCCCTGACGGCGGGCACGACGCTGGAGTCCGACGTCCTCGTCGGCGACGCCGACCAACGCGGGTTCGCCCAGGGCATGGCCTTCGCGCTGGCGGTGCTGTTCTACATGGCCTCGCTCATCTTCGGCATGACCCTGGCGAACAGCGTCGTCGAGGAGAAGCAGTCACGCATCGTCGAGATCATCGCGACGAAGATCCCCGTGCGGCACCTGCTCGCGGGGAAGATCGCCGGCAACACGGTGCTCGCAGTCGGCCAGATGGCGCTGTACGCGGCGATCGGGCTCGTCGGTCTGCGGTTCACCCCGTACTCCTCGTTCCTGCCCTCGGTCAGTGGGGCACTCGGGTGGTTCCTCGTGTTCTTCCTGCTGGGCTTCCTGCTCATCTCCTGCCTGTGGGCCGTCGCGGGGGCGCTCGCCAGTCGCACCGAGGACGTGCAGTCGACGTCCACCCCGGTGACGATGCTGCTCGTCGCGATCTTCTTCGGCTCCCTCCTGCTCGACGGCCCGGCCCAGACGGTGCTGTCCTACGTGCCCCCGGCGTCGGCGATCCTCATGCCGCAGCGCGTGCTCGAGGGGTCCGCGCAGTGGTGGGAGCCGCTCGTGGCGCTGGGCATCCTCGCGGTGGCTGCGGGCGCGGTGGTGCTGCTGGCCGAGCGGCTGTACCGGCGGTCGCTGCTGCAGACCCAGGGTCGGCTGTCCATGCGGCAGGCCTGGTCCGCCCCGGAGTAGCGGCTCGTCCCCGCGAACCTCCTTGCGTCCGGCAGGTTGGCTGCTGGAGCAGCCAACCTGCCGGACGTTGCCGACAGCCCTTCGGGGACGTCCGGCAGGTTGGTGGCCCCGACCACCGGGTTGCAGGACGCAGCAGGGTGTGATTAAGGTGAGGCTTACCTAACTAAGGGTTGCCTTACTTGGCGTGCCCACTGCTCCGGAGGTCACCCGAATGCCGTCTCGCCGTCACCTGCTCGCCGCCCCCGCGCTGGCCCTCATCGCCCTCGCCGGGTGCTCGACCGGGCCGCGTGACACCGCGGCCTCGTCCTCGGCCACGAGCAGCACCGCCGTCGACGCCGCGGCCTACCCCGTCACGATCACCCACGCCCACGGGTCGACGACGATCGAGCAGACCCCCACCCGGGTCGCCACCATCGGCTGGGCCGACGCCGACGTCGTCGCGGCGCTGGGGGTCGTCCCCGTCGGCGCCCCCAAGATCACGTGGGGTGGCAACGCCGACGGCTCCACCGACTGGTTCGACGCCAAGGCCGGCGAACTCGGCGTCAAGGACGGCGACATCGCCCGCTACGACGACTCCGCCGGCATCCCCTTCGACGACATCGCGGCGACCAGGCCCGACCTCATCCTCGGCCTGTCCTCGGGTGTCTCCAAGGAGGACTACGACAAGCTGAGCAAGATCGCCCCCGTCGTGCCCTACACGGTCGCGCCGTGGGGGACGCCCTGGCAGGACCAGCTCGAGGCCATCGGCCAGGCGCTCGGCCGGCCCACGCAGGCCGCCGCGCTCGAGGCCGCCACGACGAAGACCATCGCGGATGCCGTGGCCGCCAACCCGCAGCTCAAGGGCAAGAGTGCGGCGTGGGCGTGGTTCAGCCCGACCGACCTGTCGACGATCGGCCTCTACACCACCGCCGACCTGCGACCGCAGATGCTGCGTGAGTTCGGCCTCGTCGACTCCCCGACCGTCGTCGAGCTGAGCAAGGCCGACCCCTCGGCGTTCTCGGTGAACCTGTCGGCCGAGAAGGCCTCGACGCTCGACGCCGACCTCGTCGTCTTCTACGCCGCCGAGGGCACCCAGACCGACGACATCATGGGCAACGCCCTGCTCTCGCAGATCCCGGCGCTGCGCAAGAAGCAGTTCGTCGCCAGCGCCGACAACGCGATCGCCCTGTCCATGTCGCTGCCGAGCCCGCTGTCGGTGCGCACGGCCGTCGACGACTTCCTGCCCAAGATCGCCACTGCCCTGAGCGGCACGCCCACCTCGTGACCTCCACCCTCACCCCGCGTCGAGTGCGGAAGTGGTCGCCCTGGCAACCACTTGCGCACTCGAGGCAGGGGAAGCCCGCCGTCGTCGTCGCGGCCGGCCTCGCCCTGATCGCGGTCACCTCGCTGACGTCGGTGCTCGTCGGTGTCCAGTCCCTTGCGCCTGGTGAGGTCCTCGACGCGCTGCGGGGGATGCCGGTGGGCCAGGAGACCGCGGCGATCGTCGCCTCCCGCGTCGACCGCACGGTCATCGGGCTCGTGGTCGGGGCAGCCATCGCTCTCAGCGGGGTGGTGCTGCAGGGGTTGACCCGCAACCCCATCGCCGAGCCCGGCATCCTCGGGCTGAACGCCGGGGCTGCCCTGGCCGTCGTCATCGGCATCCGCTTCCTCGGGCTGTCGAGCGTGACCGGCTACGTCGTCGCGGCGCTCGTCGGCACCATCGCCGTCGCCGTGCTGGTGCAGTCGCTCACCCTCATGGCGCCCCGCGCGAGTGCCCCGGTGTCGATGGCACTCGCCGGGGCAGCCGTCATGGCCCTCGCCCAGAGCCTCATCGGTGCCGTGGTCGTCACCGACCGGGGTGCCCTGGACAGCTTCCGGTTCTGGCAGGTGGGCTCGGTCGCCGGTCGTGACGCCACCCAGGTGCTCGACATCGCGCCCTTCCTCCTCGTCGGCGTGGTGCTGGCCCTCACGTCCGGTCCGACGCTCGACGCCGTCGCCCTCGGTGACGAGCTGGCCCGCGGGCTCGGGCAGAACGTCATGCTGCACCGGGGGCTGGCCGCCGCTGGTGCCGTGCTGCTCGCGGCCTGTGCCACGGCGCTGGCCGGGCCCATCGCGTTCGTCGGGCTCGTGGTGCCGCACCTCGTGCGCGCCGTCGTCGGGGTCGAGCACCGGCGGGTGCTGCTCGTCTCGCTCCTCCTCGGCCCCGTGTTCGTCGTGCTCGCCGACGTCGTCGGCCGCCTCATCGCCCAACCGGGTGAGGTACAGGCCGGAATCGTCTGCGCGGTGCTCGGGGCACCCGTCCTCGTGGCGGTCGTCCGCCGGGTCAAGGGTCTGTGATGGCGACGTCAACCACGGATGCCGTCCCGGCACCCACGGCGACCATCACGGCATCCGGCACCACGGCATCCGACGCGGTCGCCCGGCACCTTGCCGCCGCCCGGCGGGGCCCGCGCCGCCGCCGCGCCCTCGTCGTCGGTGTCCTGCTCCTGCTGCTCGTCGCCCTCGTGCTCGTGCGGGCGCTGCTCGGCGACTACCGGGTCTCGTTCGTCGACGCGATCGCGATCATCGGCGGCGAGCAGATCCCCGGGGCGTCGTTCGTGCTCATGGAGTCGACCCTGCCGCGGGCGGTCATGGCCGTGCTCGCGGGGGCGGCGTTCGGGGCGGCCGGGTCGGCGTTCCAGGTGCTGCTGCGCAACCCGCTCGCGAGCCCCGACGTCCTCGGCATCACCCTCGGGGCCAGCGCCGGGGCCGTCATCGCGGTCGTGACGTTCGGGGTGCGCGGCACACCGGTCACGCTCGCGGCGCTGGCCGGCGCGTTCGGTGCGGCGGCGCTCATCCTCAGCCAGGCCGGAGGTCGCGGTGGGGCGACCGGCCGGATGGTGCTCGTCGGGGTGGCGCTCGCGGCCGGGCTGTCGGCGGTCGTGCACTGGGTGCTCGTGCGCGCGAGCACCTACCAGGCGCAGGATGCGCTGATCTGGCTGAGCGGCAGCCTGAACTCGGTCACCTGGGCCGAGATCGCGCG
>NZ_DAORSO010000004.1:44052-45912 GCF_035443565.1 Ornithinibacter sp.
GCCCTGCCGGTCGGGGTCGTCACCGGCCTGCTCGGCGCCCCCGTCCTGCTCTGGATGCTCCGCTCCCGAACCACGTCCCCGGAGGGCCGATGACCGTGTCAGAGACCACCACCCCCACCTCGACCTCTCCCTCGACCCCTGCCCCTCGCTGGAACGTGGGTGAAAATCGTCGTCCAGCCGACGGTTTTCACCCACATTCGCAGGAGGCTGAGCGGTCGGAGTCGTCGCAGAGGTCGCAGGAGCCTTCGCCCCGACTGCGGGCGGATGCCGTGAGCCTGGCTTACGACGAGCGGATGGTCGTCGACGGGGTCACCCTCGACGTGCCCACGGGCAAGATCACCGTCGTCGTCGGGCCCAACGGGTGCGGGAAGTCGACGTTGCTGCGCGGGCTCGGCCGGCTGCTGAAGCCACGCGGTGGGTCGGTGCTGCTCGACGGTGAGGTGATCACCGAACTGCCGACGCGTGAGGTGGCCCGGCGCCTGGGGTTGCTGCCGCAGCAGCCGATCGTGCCCGAGGGTGTCAGCGTGCTCGAGCTCGTCGAGCGCGGGCGGCATCCGCACCACGGCCTGTTCCGCAGCTGGGGCCGCGCCGACGAGGAGGCCGTCGCGTCGGCACTGACCCGCACCGACCTCGTCGAGCTCGCGTCAGTGCCGGTCGACAGCCTGTCGGGCGGTCAGCGACAACGGGTGTGGCTGGCCATGGTGCTGGCCCAGGACACGCCGGTGCTGCTGCTCGACGAACCGACGTCCTTCCTCGACATCGCGCACCAGCTCGACGTGCTCGACCTCGTGCGCTCGCTGCGTGACCAGTCCGGCACCACGGTCGTCATGGTGCTGCACGACCTCGCGATGGCAGCGCGCTACGCCGACCACCTCGTCGCGATGAGTGACGGCCGGATCATCGCCGAAGGGCCGCCCGCCCAGGTGGTGACCCCCGAGGTGATCGCCGACGTCTTCGGGGTCACCGCGAGCGTCATCGTCGACCCCGAGTCAGGAACCCCCGTGGTCATGCCCCGAAGGAGAGCGTCATGAGTGCCGGTGCCAAGGTCGTGCCGATGGCAACGCGGAGGCTCGTGCGCGCCTCGGATGCCGCCACCCCCCTCGTGCGCGAGGACGCGCCGCAGTTCGTGGCCACGGTCGTCGAGGTGGCGGACCTCGGCGGCGGGATGCGCCGGGTGACGTGTGAGGCGCCCACGCTGCGCGACTTCGTGGCGTGTGGGCCCGACGAGTACGTCGGGTTGGTGATGCCCGCGGCTGGTCGGCCGCTCGTCATGCCCGACCCGGATGCCGTCGACATGCGGGGGTCGGTCGCCGCGATTCCCGCTGTGGACCGGCCGGCGCTGCGTTGGTACACGATCCGCGAGCACGACCCGCTGCGGGGGCGGATCGACATCGACATCATGACCCACGGGGACACGGGTCCCGGGTCGGCGTGGGCCTGCCGGGTTCGGCCGGGCGACCCCGTGGGGCTGCGCGCCAGTGGTGCCCTCTACCGCGGGCTCGAGGTGACCGGGCGCCAGGTGCTCGTCGCCGACGAGAGCGCGGTGCCGTCGGTGGCGGCGATCCTCGAGTCGTGGGGTGGGCCCGGCGACGCAGCCGACCAGGGCGTCGAGGCGCACGTCGAGGTGGCCGATGTGTCGGTGCTGCGGGCGTATGAGCTGGGGGATGCGCGGGTGTACGTGCGATCCGGCCGCCCGGGAAGTGCCGTGGTGCCGGGGCTGGCCGCTGCCCTGGCTGCCGGTGGAGGGCCGGTCCGGTACGCGTGGGCCTGCGGTGAGGCGGCACTGGCTGCCGGGGCGCGGCGCGTGCTGCGTGAGGCCGGGGTCGACCGGGGCAGCATCTACTCGTGCGGGTACTGGAC
>NZ_DAORSO010000004.1:46012-47559 GCF_035443565.1 Ornithinibacter sp.
ACACCGACCGTAGCTTCGACGAGGAGTCAGCCGTGACCGAGGGAACCGTTCGCTGGTTCGATGCCGACCGGGGCTTCGGCTTCATCGCCCTGGGGGAGGACGCCGACGACCTGTACGTGCACGCCTCCGAGATCATCAGCAACGACGGGGTGCGCGTGCTGCGCGAGGGCCAGGTCGTGGAGTTCGAGGTCGGCGAGGGTGACCGCGGCCCGCAGGCACGACGTGTCCGTGTCACGGCCGACCACGCCGCCGATGCACCCTTGGGTGTGCTCGGCACCGTCGCCTGGTACGAGCCGACCAAGGGCTACGGCTTCGTCACGCCCGACGGCGATGAGGGCCAGGTGTTCGTGCACGCGTCGGCCATCATCGGCGGCGGCGTCGTGACTGAGGGGCAGCGCGTGGCGTTCCTCGTCGTCGACGGGGAGAAGGGCCCGCAGGCCGACCCTCTGCTGCCTTTGGGGGCGCAGGCCGCACCTGCCGCCCAGCACGCCGGGGCGTCAGGCCGGGCGGAGCGGTCGGACGGCGCTGACGGCACCGTGACCTGGTACGACGTCGACAAGGGCTTCGGGTTCATCACCCCGGAATCTGGTGGCCAGGACGTCTTCGCGCACGCCCGGGACCTCGCGGACGGGCTCTACGAGCTGGCCGAGGGCGACCGGGTGACCTACGGCGTGGTCGACAGCGAGAAGGGCCCGCAGGCGCGTGACGTGCGCCTGGCAGGCAGTTCGACGCGGCGGTCCGCACCCCCGAGGCAGGCGTCCCGGCCCCGGTCGGACCAGCGCCGCTCCTCCGGCGCACCTGTGCGCGGCGGCGAAGGAGTCATCGTGCGCTACGACCCTGACCGCGGGTTCGGCTTCATCGCCCCCGACTCCGGAGGCGACGACCTGTTCGTGCACGTGTCGGTCATCCGTGGCTCCGATCACCTGTACCAGGGCGATCGGGTCCGGTTCCAGGTGCGTCAGAGCGATCGAGGCCCGCAGGCCGACCGCGTCGAACTGATCTGAGCGGTCAGGCGTCCTCGGCGAGGGCGACGTCGACCATCAGCTCGTCGGCGAGCGACTCCATCGCCGCGCGCAGCTCACCTTCGTCCGCCCCGGCAGGCGCGGCCAGCACGGCGTGAGCCTCGAAGAGCATGCCGCCGGCCATCGGGGCCTCGCTGACGAAGGTCTCCAGCTCGACGATGCCGATCCCCCGCGCCGAGAGCAGCGCCGACACCTCGGCGACGATGCCGGGACGATCGGCCCCGACGAGGTCGAGGGTGAGGTGGTGCGTCGGCGCCTCGCTCGCGGCACTCGTGCGCGTGGTCGAGACGGTGATGCCCTGGGCCGAGAGCCCGTCGAGGTCGGCCACGAGCCCGTCGACACCGGCTGCCGGGACGACAACCTCGACGATGCCGGCGAACTTGCCTGCCAGCTGCGACAACTGGCTGCGCTGCCACGTGGCGCCCCGAGCGGCGAGGCTGGCCGACAGCGTCGCCACCAGCCCGGGTCGGTCGTCACTGATGACCGTCAGCACCAAGGTCTCCATGCCACGTCACCCTACGGCCG
>NZ_DAORSO010000004.1:47659-49352 GCF_035443565.1 Ornithinibacter sp.
CCCCGGTAGCGTGGCGCGCAATGAGTACTCCACACCTGATCGCCCTCGACATCGACGGCACGACCGTGAACCACGAAGGTGCCCTGTCGCCCGCGGTCCGCGATGCCGTGACCGCCGTCGCGGATGCCGGCCACCACGTCACCATCGCCACCGGGCGGGGGATCATCGGCACCCTGCCGATCCTCGACCGACTCGGCCTGACCACCGGGTACGCGGTGTGCGCCAACGGCGCCATCACCCTGCGGCTGGACCCGACGTCGGATGCCGGGTACGAGGTCGTCGAGTCGGTCACCTTCGACCCGGCGCCGGCCCTGACCGCCCTGCGCGAACACTTCCCCTCGGCGCTGGTCGCGGTCGAGGAACTCGGCGTGGGCTTCAAGGTGAGCGCGCCGTTCCCCGACGGTGAGCTGGACGGCATCCCCGAGGTCGTGACCTTCGACGAGCTGATGTCGACGCCGGTCACCCGCGTGACGCTGCGTGACCCCAGTGCGACGAGCGAGGAGTTCATCGAGCGCACGGCACGCATCGGCCTGCACGGGGTCGAGTACGCCGTCGGCTGGAGCGCGTGGCTCGACATCACCCCGGAGGGGGTCTCCAAGGGGGCGGCGCTCGAGGTCATCCGGCGCTGGCTGGCCATCGAGCCGCAGTACACCGTCGCTGTCGGAGACCAGCGCAACGACTTCGAGATGCTGCGCTGGGCGGCTCGCGGGGTGGCCATGGGCAACGCCCCGGACGAGGTCAAGGCGGTCGCCGACGAGGTGACGGGTGACGTCGACGACGACGGTCTCGTCGACGTGCTGACCTCACTGCTCTGACCTCACCGCTCTGGCGCCGCCACGAGCGCGAGCCGAACTCGCGCGCACGTAGCGCGCCACGGCACCCGCGCTGATGTCATGGTGAGCGGATGGACAGCACCGAGGTCAGCAGCGCCGCGCGCAAGGCCGGCGACCACCCCGTCGTCGAGAAGGGTGCGCGCATCGGGTACGCCATGTCGGGCGTCATCCACTTCATCATCGGCTGGATCGCCCTCAAGCTCGCGTGGGGCATCGGCGGCGGCTCCGGTGACGCCGACACCTCCGGAGCCCTGAAGACCGTCGCGAGCAGCGGTGGCGGCCCGCTGATGCTCGGCTTCGCGGTCCTCGGCTTCCTCATGCTGGCCGTGGCGCTGGCGGCGGCAGCGATCGTGGGCGGCGAGACCAGCGACCGCATCAAGTCGGCCGCCAAGGCCGTGATGTACACGAGCTTCGCCTGGTCCTCGTTCGCGATCGCGCGCGGTGCGTCGAACTCCGACGAGGCGAAGACCGACGACGTCACCGCGCAGGTCATGGGGATGCCGGGTGGTCGCTACATCGTCGGTCTCGTGGGTCTCGTCGTGCTCGGGGTCGCCGGGTACCACGTCTACAAGGGGTGGTCCAAGAAGTTCCTCGAGGACCTCCAGGAACACCCCGGCGACTGGGCCGTGACGGCCGGACGACTCGGGTACGTCGCCAAGGGGTGTGCGCTCTTCGTCGTCGGACTGCTGTTCCTGCTCGCGGCCTGGCACGCCGACTCCGAGGAGGCGGCCGGGCTCGACGGGGCCCTGACGACGATCCGCGACCTCGCCTTCGGTCCGTACCTGCTCACGCTGGTGGCCGCGGGGATCGCGTCGTACGGCGTCTACTCCTTCGCCCGCGCCCGGTACGCCCGCCTCTGA
>NZ_DAORSO010000004.1:49452-56757 GCF_035443565.1 Ornithinibacter sp.
TCTACGTCATCGGTCGGCTGTGACCGCAGCCTTGCGCCGGAGGTAGAGCCAGGCCAACACGGCGCACACCACCCCGTTGAGGATGCCGAACAGGATGTCGGTCACGTGGTGCGCGCCCCGGTAGAGCCGTGCGTACGCGACGAACGCCGGGGCGAGGACGCACCACGTGACCGCCAGTCGGCGCACGAGCGGGTTGTCGATCCGCGTCGCCATCAGTCCCAGGGCCACGTACAGCGCCGTCGAGGCACCGACGTGCCCGCTCGGGAAGCTCGACGTCGGAGGAGTCGGGTCGAGTCGCTCCACGGTCGGCCGGGCGCGGCCGACGACGTGGGTGGCGATGACGAACACGGTGGCCTGGAGGCTGATCGCGATGCCGGGCACCACGGCGTACCACCACTGCTTCGTGCGCCACCAGACCAGGCCGATGACGATGAGGCACACGGCGATGACGTACTCGGTGTTGCCGATCGAGGACATCAGGTGGGTGATCGAGTTCCAGAGCCCGTCGCGTGCGTCCTGGAACTCGCGGTTGATCTGCTTCTCGTCCTCCGAGAGCTCGAACAGCGGGCCCTTGAGCAGGTAGCCGAACCCGATGATGACCGCGAGCAGGGCGGTCGCTGGAAGCACGGCCCGCACCCCGAGGTCACGCAGCGCGGCCTTGAGTGTCGGCCGGCTCTGGTCGTCGTCCCACCGAGTGAGGAACCCCATCACTGACCCTCCTGTCGTCGGTAGCCAGCGTAGGAGGCCAGCACCAGGCCGACCCCGGTGATGACGCCGACGGTCACGTCTGAGGGGAAGTGCACCCCGAGCAGGACGCGGTCGGATGCCGTGACCGTCACCATCGCGACCGCCGCCGTGACGGCGACGACTCGTGACGCCGTCGACCGGAGCAGCGGCCAGAGGAGGAGCACGACGATCGTTGCCCACGCGGCCGAGTTCAGGGCGTGGCCGGAGGGGAAGGAGTAGCCGGGGCTGGTCGACACCGGGTCCTCGAGCACCGGGCGAGCCCGCTGGAACAGGTACTTGGCGCCGAGCCCCACCATCCACGCGAGCATCATCGTGATGAAGGCCCACGCGGCCCGGGTGCGCAGGCCCTTGGCCAGCCAGGCCCACAGGCACAGGGCGGTGCCGACCAGGTAGAGCTTGAACGGCTGGGTCAGCTCCTGCCAGCGCACGAGGAAGTCGGTCAACCCCTCGCGCGGGCGCGTGTACGCGGTGGCCCGCTCGATGATGGCGTCGTCGAGCCGGATGAGCGGGTCCCACTCGCTGCGCACGAGCAGCCCCACCCCGAAGAGCACGGCTGCGACGGGAAGGGCGTACGTGAGTGCGCGCACCAGCCGTTGTGCCCTCGTCGGTGGCGCAGGGGCAGTGAGGGTGTCATTCACTGGCTATGTCTACCCCGATCAGGTGCCTCCACGACCTCCGAGAGACAGACGAACTGCTCACCACCCGCCATCCTCGTGGGATGCTGGGGCCGCCATGGCCGAGCTGCACGTGACCTCAGCGTCCAACCCCCGACTCAAGGCCGTGCTGGCTCTGCGTCGCCGTCGGGTGCGCGAGGACGAGGGTCTGACCGTCGTCGACGGGTACGAGGAGCTGACCCTGGCGCTCGACGCCGGTGTGGTGCCCCGGACCGTGCTGCACTGCCCCGAGCTCATGCTCGACCCCGCCGCCCAGGGTGAGCTCGTGCAGCGGGCTCGGGACCTCGGGGCGTCGACGGTCCGGCTCAGCCGGGGAGCGTTCGAGAAGGTCGCCTACCGCGAGGGGCCGGACGGGTTCCTCGCCGTCGTCCCTGTGGCCGGGGTGGCGCTCGGTGACCTCGACCTGCCGCCCGACCCGCTCGTGCTCGTCTGCGAGGGCCTCGAGAAGCCGGGGAACCTCGGGGCCGTGCTGCGCACCGCGGATGCCGCGGGCGTCGCCGCCGTCGTCGCCGCCGACCCCGTCACCGACTGGGGCAACCCCAACGTCGTGCGGGCCAGCAAGGGCACGGTCTTCTCCGTCCCCGTCGCCTCCGCGACGATCGAGGAGGTCGTGGTGTGGTTGCGGCGCAACGGCATCCGACTCATCGCGACCACCCCCGACACCGACACCGCGCACACCGACGTCGACTACCGCGGCGGCGTCGCGATCGCGGTCGGCACCGAGAAGCAGGGCCTGACCGACGCGGCGCTGACGGCCGCGGACGCGCGGGTGCGCATCCCCATGGTGGGGCGGGTCAACTCCCTCAACGCGGCCACGGCGGCTGCCGTCGTCGTCTACGAAGCGGTGCGCCAGCGTTCCTCCTGAGGCGGGCGTGGTCGGTGTGACCGCCGGATGGTCACGCTCCTGTCACGGCGTCGGCGTGAGCCCGGCCTGTGTCAAGAGCACCCCTTCGCGTGTGCGACGATGAACGGCATGCGAGTTGACCACGTCGTCTATGCCGCCGAGCGCGACGGCCTCAAGGCCACGGCGCAGCGTCTCGCGGAGCAGATCGGGGTGACCCCGGTCGATGGGGGCATCCACCCGCGCTTCGGGACACGCAACATCATCCTTCCGCTCGCCCACGAGCGGTACGTCGAGGTCGTCGAGGTGCTCGACCACCCGGCCAGCGACAAGGCCCCCTTCGGCCAGGCCGTGCGTGCGCGTTCCGAGGCCGGCGGTGGCTGGCTCGGCTGGGTCGTGCAGGTCGACGACATCACCGAGCAGGAGTCCCGCCTCGGCCGCGAGGCCGTCGACGGCAACCGCCACCGTCCTGACGGCGTCGAGCTGCGCTGGCGCCAGCTGGGCATCAAGGGCCTGCAGTCCGACCCGCAGCTGCCCTACTTCATCGAGTGGGCGCAGGGGGTGCCGCACCCCTCGGGTGACGCCGCCACCGAGGTGACCATCGAGTCGCTCCAGATCGCCGGCGACCCCGACCGGGTGCGCGAGTGGCTCGGCCTGCCCGCCGACTCGACGTCGACGGTCATCGACTTCACGTTCGTCTCCCCGCACGGCACGCCCGGCCTCATGGCCGTCACGTTCGACACCCCGAACGGCGACGTCACCATCTGACCCGGTCGCGAGGGCTCTCTCAGCCCTCGCGCGACCAGCGGCGCAGCCGCAGGCTGTTGCTCACGACGAGCACGCTGGAGGCAGCCATGGCGCCCCCCGCGATCATCGGGTTGAGCAGCCCGGCCATCGCCAGCGGGATCGCCGCGATGTTGTAGCCGAAGGCCCAGCCGAGGTTCTGCTTGATCGTGCGCAAGGTCGCCCGGGACAGCTCGATCGCGTCGACGACGGCGGGTAGTTCGGAGCGCAGCAGCACGATGTCGGCCGAGTCCGCTGCGACGTCCGTGCCCGTCCCCATGGCGATGCCGAGGTCGGCCTGGGCCAGCGCCGCAGCATCGTTGACGCCGTCGCCGACCATCGCGACGACCTTGCCGCGCTTCTGCAGGTCGGCGATCATCGCGTGCTTGTCCTCGGGGCGGACGTCGGCGATCACCCGCCCGACCGGGATGCCGACGTCACGGGCCACGGTCAGGGCGGCCTGGTCGTGGTCACCGGTCAACAGGTAGGCCGGCAGGCCCAGTTCGGTGAGGTCGCGCACGGCCCGCTGCGAGCTGCGCCGCACCGTGTCGGCCACCGTGAGCGAGGCGTGGGCGCGCCCGCCCCAGCCGACCCAGACCGTCGTGCCGTCGACGGTGGGACGGGCGAGCTCCTGCGGCACGTCGTCGAACAGGTCGGCGCGCCCGACGGTGACCTCGGTGCCCTTGATGATCGCCCGTGCTCCGGCTCCCGGCAGCGACACGAAGTCGGTGGCGCGCGGAACGTCGATCGCACGACTGGCAGCGGCGGTGACGACTGCTCGGGCGACGGGGTGCTCGCTGCCCGCCTCGACGGCGGCTGCTGCTCGCAGTGCCTGGTCCTTGGGCAGGCGCCCGGCGGTTGCGACGTCGACGAGGGTCATCTCGCCGCTGGTGACCGTGCCGGTCTTGTCGAGCACGACGGTGTCGATGCGGCGGGTGTCCTCGAGGACGTCGGCACCCTTGATGAGGATGCCGAGGCGAGCGCCTCGCCCGGTGCCGACGAGGAGTGCGGTGGGCGTGGCCAACCCCAGGGCGCAGGGGCAGGCGATGACGAGCACGGCGATCGCGATCTCGAGGGCGCGTGCGGGGTCGCCGGTGCCGATCCACCAGCCGAGGAACGTCAGTACCGCGAGCACGAGCACGATCGGCACGAAGATCGCCGAGACCCGGTCGGCCAGGCGCTGGATGGGTGCCTTGGTCGTCTGCGCCCGCTCCACGAGCCGGGCGATGCCGGCCAGGGTGGTGTCGGCGCCGACCCGGGTGGCCTCGACGACGAGCCGGCCGGTGGTGTTGATGCTGCCGCCGACGAGGTCGTCGCCGATGGCGACGTCGACCGGCAGCGACTCGCCGGTGACGAGGGAGGCGTCGACGGCGCTGGAGCCCTCGACGACCCTGCCGTCGGTCGCGACCTTCTCGCCCGGGCGAACGACGAAGCGGTCACCGACGCCGAGCTGGTCGACGGGGATCCGCACCTCGGTCGTCGCCCGGGTCGTGGGGTCGACCCGCTCGACCGCGACGTCCTTGGCGCCGAGCGACATCAGGCCGCGCAGGGCATCGCGGGTGCGGTCCGTGGCGCGGGCCTCCATCCAGCGTCCGATGAGCAGGAAGGTGGTGACCACGGTGGCGGTCTCGAACCACAGGTGGGTGGTGCCAGCGGCATCCACGCCGTTTGTCGTGCCCATGTCGGCCATGGTGCTGGCGCGACCGGTGAGGACGACGACTGCCGACCACAGGTAGGCGGTGAGCACGCCGATCGACACGAGGGTGTCCATCGTCGAGGCGCCGTGGCGCGCGTTGAGGGCGGCTGCGCGGTGGAAGGGCCAGCCGGCCCACAGCACGACGGGGGTCGCGAGGACGAGCTGCACCCACGGGCTGGAGTCGAGGTGGATGCCGGGGACCATCGCCAGGATGACCACCGGGACGGTGAGCACCGCCGCGACGAAGGTACGCCGCTTCAGGGCGTCCTCGGGGGCGACGGCGTGGTCGAGGTGGTTCTCGTGCGTCCCCGAATCGACCAATAGGTCACTCGGGGTACGGGCCGATCCGCCGCCGGGCGTACCTGTACCGACCAATAGGTCACTCGGGGTTCGGGCCGACCCGGCGGCCTCCGGCTGGGGACCGCCGCGCACGACCTCGGCGCCGTAGCCGGTGGCGCGCACGGTGCGCAACAGGTCCTCGACGGTGACCGCCCCGGCGTAGCGCACGGTGGCCTTCTCGGTCGCGAGGTTCACCACGGCATCCACGCCGTCGAGCTTGCCGAGCTTCTTCTCGATGCGGGCCGAGCACGACGCGCAGGTCATGCCGGTGATGGCGAGGTCGACCTCGCGCACCTCGTCGTGGTCGTGCTGCGGGCGGTCGGTGGTCTGGGTCATGTCAGCTCCTCACCAGTCGCGCGATCGCGGCGGTGGCCTCGGCGACCTTGGCGGCGGCGGCCTCGTCGGACTCACGAGCGGCGTCGACGACGCAGTGCTCGATGTGCTCCTCGAGCAGGCCGAGGCTGACCGCCTGGAGGGCTCGGGTCACGGCGCTCACCTGGGTCAGGACGTCGATGCAGTACGCGTCGGACTCCACCATCCGCGCGATGCCGCGCACCTGCCCCTCGATGCGGCGCAGCCTCTTGAGATGGTCATCCTTGTGCCCCGCGTAGCCGGGGGCGACGGTGGTGGTGTGCTCGGTCATGTCCACCCCAACATGATACCCCTAGGGGGTATTCCCGGACGCCGCGTGGGCGAGGCAGGCCGTGCCGACGAGGGCGGTTCTCGCCTCGACGAGCCGGAGGCGCCCGAGGTCACCGCAGGTGGTCGACGAGCTCGGGTGCCAGCCCCACGTAGGTCGCCGGCGTCATCGCCGCCAAGCGCTCCTCGACCTCGGCCGGCAGCCCCAGTCCACGGACGAACTCCACGAGCTCGGCCTGCCCGATGCGCCGCCCGCGGGTCAGCTCCTTCAGCCGCTCGTACGGCTCCTCCATGCCGGGCACGCCCTGCGCCCCGAGGGCCCGCATCGCCGACTGGATCGGCTCGCCGAGCACCTCCCAGTTCGCGTCGAGGTCGGCGGCCATGGCGGCGGGTACGGCATCCAACCCCGCGAGCCCACGGGTGGCGTTGTCGATGGCGAGCAGGCTGTGCCCGAAGGCGGTGCCGATGTTGCGCTGCATCGAGGAGTCGGTGAGGTCGCGCTGGAGGCGGCTCTGCACGAGCGTGGCGCCGAGCACGTCGAAGAGCGCGTTGCTCACCTCGAGGTTGGCCTCGGCGTTCTCGAAGCGGATCGGGTTGACCTTGTGCGGCATCGTCGACGAGCCGACCGTGCCCTGGCCGCGCACCTGGGCGAAGTAGCCCATCGAGATGTAGGTCCACACGTCGGTGCACAGGTTGTGCAGCACGCGGTTGAACCGGGCGATGTCGGCGTAGAGCTCGCTCTGCCAGTCGTGGCTCTCGATCTGCGTCGTGAGCGGGTTCCACGTCAGGCCCAGGTGCTCGACGAACTCGCGGCTCACAGACTGCCAGTCGGCACCCGGCACCGCGGCGACGTGCGCCCCGTAGGTGCCGGTGGCGCCGTTGAGCTTGCCGAGGAACTCGGCGTCCTCGATGCGCGCGAGCTGGCGCTGGAGCCGCCACGCGAGCACGGCGAGCTCCTTGCCCATCGTCGTCGGCGTCGCGGGCTGGCCGTGGGTGTGGGCGAGCAGCGGCACGTCGCGCAGGTCAGAAGCCATCGTCGCGATCGCCTCGACGAGCGCCGTCGCCCGCGGCAGCCAGACCTCGGTCACCGCCCCCTTGACCATCACGGCGTACGACAGGTTGTTGACGTCCTCGCTCGTGCACGCGAAGTGGATCAGCTCGGCCAGACCGCGGTCGGCGTCATCGGGCGCGATCTGGGTGAGCCGCTTCTTCACGAAGTACTCGACGGCCTTCACGTCGTGCTGGGTGACCCGCTCGGTGGCGGCCATCTCGTCAATCTCGGCCGCACCGAACGTGCGCACCATCTCGCGCAGGCTCTCGATCTCGGATGCCGTGAGTCGCCGCACGCCGGGAACCACCTCACGCTCGGTGAGGTGGACCAACCACTCGACCTCCACGTGCACGCGGGCCCGGTTCAGGGCGGGCTCACTGAGGTGGTCGACGAGGGCGGCGACCGTCCCGCGGTAGCGCCCGTCGAGCGCGCCGAGCGCGATCGGGGGCTGGGCGTCGGCGAGCGAGGTCGAGGCGGCGAGGCTGCTCATGCGCTCAGTCTCCCAGAGCGGCGCGCACGTGCTCGACGATGCCCG
>NZ_DAORSO010000004.1:56857-58709 GCF_035443565.1 Ornithinibacter sp.
GGCTGGTCAGTGGAGGTCGAACCAGTCGGGCACGCCGGCCCGGAACTGCTCACCGGTGAGGGCCCCGGCACCTTCCGGGATGGCCCCCCACAGCGGCGCACCGGTGACGCGCGGGAGGTCGATCAGGTTGCTCTCCTCGGCCAGGCCGGGCTCGGTCGGCCACGAGCCGATGACGACCCCCAGCAGGGGCAGCGAGCGCGCCGCCAGCGCCTCGGCGGTCAGCGCGGCCGTGTTGAGCGTGCCGAGCCCGGCACTGGCCACGAGCACCACCCCGGCGCCGATTCCCTTGTAGCGCAGCCCTGCTGCGAGGTCGGCCAGGGTGCCGCCGCGGCTGTCGAGCCGCACGAGCAGGCCCCCGGCACCCTCGACGAACACGACCTCCGACTCGGCCGCGATCTCGCCGATCCGCTTGGCGTGGACGGCCACCGGGGGCAGGGTCACCCCGACCCGGCGCGCGGCGGCCTCGGGTGAGAGCGGGTCGCGCAGCCGCACGAGCTCGTGCGTCGCGATGTCGTCGCCGGCGAGGCGGCGCACCTCGTCGACGTCCCCGGGCTCACCCGGCTCCAGACCGGTCTGCGCAGGCTTGACCACGGCGACGCTGCTGCCGCGCTCGTGCACGACGGCGGCCAGCGCGGCCGTCGCGACGGTCTTGCCGACCTCGGTTCCGGTGCCGGTGACGAAGACCACCGAGGTCAGCGAGCGCGGGTCAGCCATGGTCGGGCACCAGGGTCTCGAGCACGGCGCAGGCCCGCTCGAGGTCCGCGTCATCGAGGTCGGCATGCGCGGTGAGCCGCAGCCGTGAGGAGCCGTCGGGGGTCGACGGGGGCCGGAAACACCCGATCCGGATGCCGTGCGCGCGCGCCCGCTCGACGGCATCCACCGCTTCGTGAGGGCCCGGCATCCGCACCGACATGACGGCCCCTGCCGGCGCCGGGACCCCACATGCCTCGGCGAGGCGGGCGGCGGTGGCGCCGAGGCGGTCGAGGAGCTCGGGGTGGTCGGCGAGCACCCCCAGGGCGGCCAGCGCTGCGCCGGCCGCTGCCGGGGCGAGGCCGGTGTCGTAGATGAACGGTCGCGCCGTGTTGACCAGGTGCTCCCGGATGTCCGGGGAGGACAGCACCGCTCCCCCTTGGGAGCCGAAGGCCTTCGACAGGGTCCCGGTGACGACGACGTGCTCGGCCCCGGCCTGGCCGGCCGCCGCGACGAGCCCGCCACCGCGGGGCCCGACGACCCCCAGCGCGTGCGCCTCGTCGATGATCAGGAGGGCCCCGACCTCGTCCGTGAGGGCGATGAGGTCCTCGACGGGGGCGGCGTCGCCGAGCACCGAGTAGATCGACTCGGCGACGACGACGGCGCGCGGGGCGTCCCGGCGCGAGAGCAGGTCGGCGACGTGGTCGAGGTCGTTGTGGCGCGAGACCGTGACTGCGGCGCGCGACAGGCGGCAGCCGTCGATGAGGCTCGCGTGGGTGTGCTCGTCGCTGACGATGAGCGTGCCGGCATCGGCGAGGGTGGTCAGGGCCGCGAGGTTCGCCGCGTAGCCGGTGGACAGCACCAGGGCTGAGGGGGCTCCGGTGAGTTCGGTGAGGGCGGCCTCGAGCTCGTCGTGGATGTCGAGGGTGCCGCTGACCAGGCGTGAGGCGCCGGCTCCGCCGCCGTAGGTCTCGGCCGCCGCCACGGCCCCGGCGATGACGGCAGGATGGGTGCGCAACCCGAGGTAGTCGTTGCCGGCGAGGTCGAGCCCGTCCCCAGCCTTGGTCGTCGTGAGCCGTCGGGTCAGGCCCGCGGCGTCACGGGAGGCGGCCGCGGCGCGGATCCAGTCGAGGGGGCTGTTCACCTGCCCGATCCTCGCACG
>NZ_DAORSO010000005.1:0-2942 GCF_035443565.1 Ornithinibacter sp.
AACCATTAGCGAAGAGGGCCCACCAGTCATGGTGGGCCCTCTTCCGCATTCCCCGGCACATTGTCGATGAGCTCGTGCGACACCAGGGGCAGTCGCTGTGTCCGCAGGGGCGAGGAAGGTCCGTAGACTTGGTTGGCGCCCGACGCGGTGTCAGCACAGTGAGCGGGTGTCGCGTGCGGAGTGCGTGGCACACGAGGTCGGCCGGTGACAACAGTCAACGCGCGGCCCCGAACAACAGGAGATGATGGCGTGACCGAGGACAGCAACATCGAGCGCCCGGAGGGCGAGCCCTCGCGGGACGGTGTGTCGGAGCCTCGGCGTGACCAGAGCCGCCCCCCTCGGTCATCCTCCTACGACCGGGCCCCCCGCCAGGGTGCTGCGCCCGGCCCCGGCGGGCCTGACCGTCGAGGTGGGTCGCGCAGTGGTGAAGACCGTCGCACCGGCGGCCATCGGGGCGCTGGTCCGGATCGCCGCCGTGACGATCGCAGTGGTTCCGGGGCCCGTCCGCAAGGCCGTGATGGGCGTGACACCGGTCGTGAGGGGAAGCCCGCTCGAGCCGGCGAGCGCGATGACCGTGGAGGGAGCCGGCTCGCCCCCAAGAGCCCCCGGCTGCCCGAGCCCCGCATTCCGGACGAGGTGACGGGCAAGGAACTCGACCGTGCTGTGCACCAGCAGTTGCGCACCCTGTCCAAGGAGAACGCGGAGGGGGTGGCTCAGCACCTCGTCATGGTTGCTGCAACGCTCGAGGCCGACAACCTCGAAGCGGCCCTGGCCCATGCCGAGACGGCCGTGCGGCGTGCTGGGCGCGTGCCGGCAGCCCGCGAGGCGCTCGGCATGGTGGCCTACAGGCTCGGTGACTTCGCGCGCGCCCTGACCGAGTTCCGGACGGTGCGCCGCCTCAGTGGTTCCAGCCACCTGCTGCCGCTGATGGTGGACTGCGAGCGAGGGCTGGGCCGGCACTCACGTGCCCTCGAGCTGGCAGCCACGCCCGAAGCACGCACGCTCACCGAGGACGAGCGGCAGGAGTTGGCGATCGTGGTGTCGGGCATCCGGCGAGACCTCGGCCAGGATGACGCGGCACTGGTCGCGCTCCAGATCCCTGCGCTGCGCCGTGCTGCGGGTCCGTCCGTGTGCCGGCTCCACTACGCCTACGCCGACGTCCTTCTCGGACTCGGCCGCGACGAGGAGGCGCGCGCCTGGTTCCTCAAGGCCGTCGAGGGAGACGTCGACGCGGTGACGGACGCCGTGGAGCGACTCGAGGAGCTCGACGGGATCGTCGTCGAACTCGGTGAGGACGACGAGGACGACGGCGCTGAGCTCTCCGAGGTGACGGCTGTCGCTCCGGAGGACGTGTGAGCCGGCCGCAGACCCTGGCTGCGCGCTACGCCGCCATCGTCTGCGACCTCGACGGGGTCGTCTACCGGGGCCCGACGGCGGTCCCGCATGCGATCGAGGCCCTCACGAGCAGCAACCTCCCCGTCATCTACGCCACGAACAACGCGTCACGCACTCCTGAGGACGTCGCCGCTCACCTGCGCGACCTGGGCCTGGACTGTGAGCCCGGTGACGTCGCAACCAGCTCGCAGGCCGGCGCACGGCTGGTGGCGGACAACGTGCCCCCATCCAGCAGGGTCCTCGCCGTGGGCGGCCCGGGAGTGTCTGCCGCACTGGTCGAGGTCGGCCTGGTCCCGGTCGTTCCGGCCGACGGACTCGGGCACGACGTCGTGGCCGCGCTTCAGGGGTACGGCGCAGGGGTCACTGCGTCAGACCTCGCGGAGGTTGCCTACGCCGTGCAGGCCGGAGCGACCTGGGTGGCGACGAACACCGATGCCACCCTCCCGACCGACCGTGGTGTCGCACCGGGGAACGGCTCGCTCATCGGCGCGGTGCAGCGTGCGGTCGGTCACGCTCCGGACATGGTCGCCGGCAAGCCGTCAGCGCCGCTGTATCTCATGTGCGCCGACCGGCTGGCGATTCCGGCAGAGCGCGTCCTGGCGGTCGGTGATCGGCTCGACACCGACATCGAGGGGGCCGTCGCCGCGGGCATGGACTCCCTGCTCGTCCTGACCGGTGTCGACGATCTCGCTGCCTGCCTCGAGGCGCCACCCCACCGGCGCCCCACCTGGGTCGCGCCCGACCTGCGCGCCCTGAACGTGGACCCGGACGCAGAGGGTGATTGGCTCCACGCATTGTCACGAGCAGTGGTCGCCGTCCACCGGGCACGGGACGCTGGAAGCCCTGCCTCGGACATCGCCGCACTGAGTGAGTCGGCCGAGTCCGTGCTCGCAGCGGTCCGCTTTCGGTAGCGTGGGCGACAGCGGGTGGCCGACGGGGCTGCCAGATCGAGGAGGATCCATGGCCAAGAACTCCATCCAGGGCTACGTCGAACTCGCCTCCGGGCTGGGTGACCTCACCCGAAGCCGGGCGAAGGAGGCGGCTCAGGAGATCATCGCCCTCGCCAGCCAGGACACCTCGCGCAAGAAGCTCGCCAAGCAGGCCAGTGCGCTGGCCGACGACCTGCTCAAGGCGGCCGAGGCCAACCGCAAGCAGATCGTGCGCCTCGTGCGGCGCGAGGTCGACTCCGCCGTCGGCAAGCTCGACGTCGACCGCCTCACCCGTGAGGTCCAGGGACTGGGCGCAACGGTGGCTGCCCTGGCCTCCCAGGTGGAAGAGCTGGCCCGAAGCGCCGCCTCCGTCGAGATCCGCGGTGCGGCAACCGTGGTCTCCGAAATCGTCGAGGTCGCCCCTGAGCCGGTGAAGGCCGCGGCGAAGAAGGCTCCCGCACGGGTGGCGAAGAAGGCGCCAGCGAAGAAGGCCGCCACGAAGGCGACTCCCGCCAAGGCGGCCGCAAAGGCTCCGGCTGCCAAGGCGCCGGCGAAGAAGGCCGCCACGAAGGCGGCTCCGGCGAAGAAGGCGAGCGCCACCACGGCGAAGGCGGCCGC
>NZ_DAORSO010000005.1:3042-23622 GCF_035443565.1 Ornithinibacter sp.
GCCGCGAAGGCTCCGGCTGCCAAGGCACCCGCGAAGAAGGCTGCCACGACGTCGGCTCCCGCCAAGACGGCCGCGAAGGCTCCGGCGAAGAGGGCCACCACGAAGTCTGCCCCGGCTGCGAAGAGCACGGCATCCAGCGCCTCACCCGCGACGCAGGCTCCGTCGGCACCGGCATCCGGCAGCACTCCCGCGAGTGACGCGTGAGGTTGCCGGACATCGACGACGCAGCACAGCAGGACCAGCAGGCCGGGCCGCCGGAAACCGGCGACATCGTCATCGACGCTGCACTGCGCGATCTCGCGAACACCCCGGCGGGTGACCTCGACGGTCAGCTCCAGGCCGGTGAGGCCGTCCACCGCACCCTGCAGGGGCGGCTCGCCGACCTCGGCGGCTGACATCGCACGTCTGGACGCCGAGCTCGTACGGCGGGGGCTGGCACGCTCTCGGGGGGAGGCGCGGGAGTTCGTCAGGGCCGGACAGGTCACGATCGGTGGCTCGGTGGCGACCAAGCCGTCGCTGCCCGTGGCCGACGACGACGTCCTCGTGGTCGAGGTCGCCGGCCCCCGTTGGGTGGGCAGGGCTGCCCACAAGCTCGACGCGGCGCTGCAGGAATGGGGACCCGTCGGCCTCACCGTGAAGGGGCGTCGGTGTGTCGACGTGGGTGCCTCCACCGGGGGCTTCACCCAGGTGCTGCTCGCCGCCGACGCAGCGCATGTCGCTGCCGTCGACGTCGGACGAGGGCAGCTCGTGCCCGACGTGGCGAGCGACCCACGCGTCACCGAGCACAGCGGGACGACGATCCGCGGACTTCAGCCGGAGACCATCGGCGGCCCCGCGGATGTCGTCGTGGCCGACCTGTCCTTCATCTCGTTGACCCTCGTGCTCGCCGACCTCGCTCGACTGATGGGCGAGCGAGGTGACCTCGTCGTGCTCGTGAAGCCACAGTTCGAGGTCGGGCGGGGCCGGCTGAACCGGCAGGGCGTGGTGACAGACCCGCGCGAGCGGACGGCGGCCCTCCAGCGGGTCGTCGAGTCGACCCTCGACGCGGGGCTGTTCGTGCACGGCATCCGCGAGAGCCCGATCGCGGGCACCACCGGCAACATCGAGTACCTCCTGTGGGCCCGGTCGGACCCGTCGGACACAATGAGCGCTGACCGGGTCCGCGACATCGTTCGCGAGATCACCACCGAGGCGCGCGGAGGATGAGCATGACGAGCACCCCGTCACGTCGCATCCTGCTCGTCACGCACCTCTGGCGGACTGACGCCCAGGAACTCGCAGCCGGGGTGGCCACCCGGCTCATCGCCGCCGGCGTGGGGGTGAGCGCGTCCAGGGACGAGCTCGTCGACACCCCACTGGCGCGGGTGCCGGGCGTGCTCGGCGTCGACACCGACACCGATGAATCGGCAGCAGCCGGCTGTGAACTGGTCTGCGTCCTCGGTGGGGACGGCACGATCCTGCGGGGGGCCGAGCTGTCCCGCGGGTCAGGCGTCCCGCTTCTCGGGGTCAACCTCGGGCACGTGGGCTTCCTCGCCGAAGCCGAGCGTGAGGACCTCGACGCGACCGTGGAACACATCGTGGCTCGTGAGTACCACGTGGAGGAGCGCACGACCCTCGAGGTGCGCGCGGAGGAGGACGGCAGGACGGTCTTCCAGTCGTGGGCGCTCAACGAGGTCACGGTCGAGAAGGCGTCTCGGGAGCGGATGCTCGAGCTGACCGTCGAGATCGACGGGCGCCCGCTGTCGACGTGGGGCTGCGACGGGGTCGTCATGGCCACCCCGACCGGGTCCACGGCGTACGCGTTCTCGGCGGGTGGCCCCGTGGTCTGGCCCGATGTCGAAGCCCTGCTGCTCGTGCCGATCAGTGCGCACGCCCTGTTCGCGCGCCCCGTGGTCGTCGGCCCGCAGTCGCGCTTCGTCGTCGAGGTGCTCGCGCAGACCGACGCCCACGGGGTGGTGTGGTGCGACGGGCGCCGGGCGGTCGGCCTCCCCCCGGGCGCGCGGATCCACGTGCGCCGTTCCGATGAACCGGTTCGCCTGGCCCGCCTGAACTCCGGGGGCTTCACCGACCGACTCGTCGAGAAGTTCGACCTCCCCGTCGAGGGGTGGCGCGGTGCCGCCCGCCGCCAGCTGGCCCAGGGGGACGGCTCACCGTGATCGAGGAGATCCGCATCCGCGACCTCGGTGTCATCGACGAAGCAGTGCTCCCGCTGCACCCCGGGCTGACCGTGCTGACGGGGGAGACGGGCGCGGGGAAGACCATGGTCGTCACCGGGCTGGGCCTGCTCCTCGGCGGCCGCGGAGACTCTGCCCTGGTCCGCGCCGGTGCCGACCGCGTCGTCGTCGAAGGGGTGCTGTCCCTGCCCGAGGGCCACCGGGCGCTGGGCCGGGCCGCGGATGCCGGGGCGGACGTTCGCGACGGCCTCGTCCTCGTGCGCTCGGTCGCGTCGGACGGCAGGTCCCGGGCACACGTCGGTGGTCGGGCCGCGCCCGTCGGACTGCTGGCCGAGCTCGCCGAGCACCTCGTCGCCGTCCACGGGCAGGCCGACCAGTGGCGGCTGCGCCGCGCGGACCAGCACCGTGAGGTCCTCGACGGCTTCGGCGGGGGCGACGTCGCGACGGCCCTCACCGACTACCGGGCGGTCCACGGCGAGCTGATCGGGGCCGAGGCCGAGCTGGGCGACCTGCGCGCCGCGGCCGCCGCCCGTGCGCGCGAGGCCGAGACCCTGCGGGTCGGGCTCGAGCGCATCGAGGCCCTGGATCCCCAACCGGGCGAGGACGACGCCCTGCGCGTGGAGTCGCAGCGGCTCGGCCACGCCGAGGAGCTGCGCGACGGTGCCGGTGCGGCGCACGACGCGCTCACCGGCGGCGACGACGCCGGCGGTCCCGCGAACCCGGGCGTCCTGGGGGCGCTCGCGACGGCATCGGCGCGCCTCGACCAGGTCAGCGCCAGCGATCCGGCCCTGGCCGAGATCGGCACCCGGGTCGACGAGCTGCGCTACCTCGCCGCTGACGTCGCGGCCGACCTCGGCTCCTACCTCGCCGACGCCGACATCGACCCGGCCCGGCTCGAGCAGGTCGAGTCGCGCAGAGCCGCACTGTCCGAACTGACCCGCCTCTACGGGCCAGGCGTCGACGACGTACTCGCCTGGGCGCGTGACGCAGCCGTGCGGGTAGCCGAGCTGGAGTCGACCACCGATCGCATCGACGAGCTCGCCGCGCGCGTCGAGGTGCTCACCGCCGAGCGTGAGCGGGCTGCCGCCACCCTCACGGCGCGCCGCACCGCCGCTGCATCCACCCTCGGGGACCGCATCACCGAGGAGCTCACGCACCTGGCCATGGGGTCCGCCACCGTGACCGTGGACGTCGCGGATGCCGGTCGCTTCGGCGCCGAGGGGCGCGACGACGTGGAGATCCGGCTCGCGTCCGGGTCGGGCACGGCACCGCGATCGGTGACCAAGGCGGCATCCGGTGGTGAGCTCTCCCGGGTGATGCTCGCCCTCGAGGTCGCCACGGCGACCGAGACCGCCAGCGTCCCGACGTTCGTCTTCGACGAGGTCGACGCCGGGGTCGGTGGGCGTGCCGCCCTCGATGTCGGGGCCCGGCTGGCCGCTCTGGCCCGCCACGCCCAGGTGATCGTCGTGACGCACCTGGCGCAGGTGGCGGCCCACGCCGATCGACACCTCGTCGTCGAGCGCTCGGACGACGGCCACGTGACCCGCAGCGGCGTGCACGAGGTCACGGGGGAGGACCGCGTGGCCGAACTCGCGCGCATGCTGGGTGGCTCGGGCACCGACGCCGCCCTGGAGCACGCCCGAGACCTGATGGCTCGCGCTCGCGGCTAGCGTCACGTGGCACGATGGTGCCGATGTCGATTCGCCTACCCTCCCGCCGTGGCCGTGGTCCCCTCCCGGGGCTGACCGGCCCTGCTCGAGTGGACCGTCGCACGAAGAACCTGACCAAGCGGCTTCGGCCCGGTGACATCGCCGTGATCGACCACGAGGACCTCGACCGGGTGAGCGCCGAGGCCCTCGTCGCCTGTCGCCCCGCCGCCGTCGTGAACGCCGCTGCGTCGATCTCGGGCAAGTACCCCAACCTCGGCCCGGAGATCCTCGTGGCGGCCGGCATCCCGTTGATCGACAGCGCCGGCCCGGACGCGATGCAGATCAAGGACGGGGTGCTGCTCACCATCGATGGTGGCGACCTGATCGCCGACGAGCGCACCATCGTCACCGGGGAGCGGCTCGACGCAGAAGCCGTCCAGGCGATGATGGCCGTCGCCCGCGCCGGGATGTCCGACCAGCTCGAGGCCTTCGCCGAGAACACGATGGACTATCTGCGCCAGGAGCGTGACCTGCTCTTCGACGGCGTCGGGGTCCCCGACATCACCACCGAGCTCGAGGGCCGGCACGTCCTCATCGTCGTGCGCGGCTACCACTACAAGGAGGATCTGCAGATCCTTCGCCACTACATCCGTGAGTACAAGCCGATCCTCATCGGGGTCGACGGCGGTGCCGACGCCCTCATCGAGGCCAGGCACAAGCCCGACCTCATCGTCGGCGACATGGACTCGGTGTCCGACGACGCCCTGCGCAGCGGCGCCGAGGTCGTGGTGCACGCCTACCGCGACGGCAAGGCGCCCGGGCTCGAGCGGGTGCGCTCGCTCGGCGTCGAGCCGGTGGTCTTCCCGGCGACCGGGACCAGCGAGGACGTCGCCATGCTGCTCGCCGACGACAAGGGCGCCCAGCTCATCGTCGCCGTCGGCACCCACGTCACGCTCGTGGAGTTCCTCGACAAGGGCCGCAAGGGCATGGCCAGCACCTTCCTCACCCGGCTGCGGGTGGGGAGCAAGCTCGTCGACGCCAAGGGGGTCAGCCAGCTCTACCGGTCCCGGATCTCCCTCTGGAGCCTTTTCCTCATGCTGGCCGTGGGCCTGCTCGCGCTCGCAGCCGCGCTGTGGTCCACCGACGGCGGCCGCGCGCTCATCCAGGTCTTCGGTGCACGCCTCGACGACCTCTGGTCGTCCATCCAAGGAGTTTTCTAGGTGATCGACTTCCGCTACCACCTCGTCTCCATCGTCTCGATCTTCCTCGCGCTCGCGGTGGGGATCGTGCTCGGTGCCGGCCCGCTCCAGGGCGAGCTCGGGGACACCTTGACCAACGAGGTCGCCGGCCTGCGGGAGGACAAGGCCCAGCTCAACGCACAACTCTCCGACGCGACCGCCGAGATCGACGCCCGCGAGGACTACATCGGCGAGACCAACCCCGCCATCCTGGCCGACAGCCTGGACGGCCAGCGGGTGGCCGTCGTCGTGCTGCCCGGCACGGACACCGCGCTCGTCGAGTCCACCGCGACGAGCCTGGCCTCCTCCGGCGCGGCTGTCGTCTCGACCACCACCATCGGCCAGAACTGGGTCAGCACCGACGAGGCGGTCGTGACGGCTCGCGACGCCGCGGTGCGTGACGCCGCTGCCGGTGCCGGCATCGACGTCAGCGACACCGGGTCGGTGTCGGCGAGGGACGTGCTGCTCGCAGCACTGCTCAGCACATCCGCCCGCACCCTGCCCAACACCATCGACGCACAGCAGGCCAGGTCTGCCCTGGCCACGCTCGCGTCGGCAGACCTCATCGAGGTCGCTGGTGAGGACGTGCAGATCGCCGACCTCGTCGTCGTGGTCGCCGGGACGATCACCGAGGGAAATCCTGCTGCCCAGCAGGCCGCCGCCGACCGGTGGGTCGACCTCGTCATCGCCCTGGACGCGCGATCGGCAGGTCTGGTCACCGCTGGCGCGACGACCACGGCCACGGACGCCATCGACGTGGTGGCCAGCATCCGCAACGACGCGACGGCCACCGAGGGCGTGTCCACGGTGGACAACGGCGGGTCGACGCTCGGCCAGGCCAGCATCGTGCACGCCCTGGTCGAGCAGCGTGCTGGCGAGGTCGGGCAGTACGGCTTCGCCGAGGGTGCTGACGCCCCGTTCGCTCCCGTCCCGGCGCCGTGATCGCTCGCACCGCCGCCATCGGCGGCCTGGCCGCGGGGGCGGCCCACGGTGCCTTCCGGTTCCTCACCAGCGCGGTGACGTCCCGCCGGTGGGCGCGCACGAACCATGCGGGGCACGACGTCACCCTCCTCGAGGGCCCGGCCTACGTCGTCGGGGCAACGGTGGGGGCCGCCGCAGGTGCCCTCACGGCGGGCCCTGCGGGCGTGGTGGCAGCCATCGGCTCCGGTGCGTTCGGCGCGTTGGACGACCTGGGCGGCGACGGCTCGAGCAAGGGCCTCAAGGGGCACCTCGGGGCTGCCGCCCGTGGCCAGATCACGACGGGCTTCATCAAGATCGTGGGGATCGGGGCCACCGGTGTGGCTGCGGCGATCCTCGCCGACCGTTCGCGCCACGACGTCGATGCCGTGGACGCTCTCGTCGGTGGAGCCGTCATCGCCGGATCTGCCAACCTCGCGAACCTGCTCGACCTGCGGCCGGGGCGCGCTCTGAAGGTGACCCTGCTCGCCGCCCTGCCGCTGATGGTGCGTCGTGGTCCGGGCGCCTCCGCCGCAACTGCTGCTGCGGGGGCGGCTCTCGGCGTGATCGGTCCCGATCTGGCGGGGACGGCCATGCTCGGGGACACCGGCGCCAACGCCGCCGGGGCACTGGTCGGAACGGCTCTGGTCGAGGCCACCGGTCGACGGGGACGGGTGGCTGCACTGGTGGTGCTGGCTGGCCTGACCCTGGCCTCGGAGCGGGTGAGCTTCACCAAGGTCATCGAGTCGACGCCCGGCCTGCGTGAGTTCGACGCCTGGGGCCGGCCGGCGCGATGACGGGACGCCGCTTCGCCTCAGGCATCGCCGGGGCCGCCGGGCTGATCGCCGTCACCACCCTGCTCGCCCGTGTCGTCGGCTTCGGCCGCATCCTGGTGTTCGCGGATGCCGTGCGCGCCGGCGGAGTGGGCGGCATCTACTCCAGCGTCAACGCCCTGCCCAACGTCATGTTCGAGGTGGCCGCCGGTGGTGTGCTGGCCGCCGTCGCGGTGCCGCTCATCGCCCACCGACTCGGGGCGGGGGAGCGTGACCGGGCCGACCAGACGGCATCCGTCCTGCTCTCGTGGGCGATGCTCGTCCTCCTCCCGGTCGCGGCCCTGCTCTGGCTGCTCGCCGGGCCGATCGCCGGCTGGCTCATCAGGTCACCCGACCCGGCCGCCGAGGACGTCGCCGCGACCCTGCTGCGGATCTTCTCCGTGCAGGTGCCGCTCTACGGTCTGGGCATCATCCTCACCGGGTTGCTCCAGGCCCACCGCCGCTTTCTCGCCGCGGCGCTGGCGCCTCTGGTGTCCTCGGTCGTCGTCCTCGTGTCCTACCTCTGGTACGGCTCGATCGTCGACGGCGAGACGGCACCCTCACTCGTGAGCGCCGAGGCCATTCGCGTGCTGGGGTGGGGCACGACGATGGGTGTTGTCGTGCTCTCCGTGCCACTGGTCGTTCCCGCCCTGCGCACCGGTTGGCGCTGGCATCCGGGACTGCGCCTGCCCAGCGACGACGCCCGTCGCCTCCGCGTGCTCGCCGGCGCCGGGATGCTCGCCCTGCTCGCACAGCAGGGGGCTGTGCTCGTCACGATGTGGCTGGCCAACCACACCGGCGACGACGGCACCTTCACCGTGTATCTCTACCTCCAGGCGGTCTACCTGCTGCCGTACGCCGTGCTCGCCGTTCCCGTCGCGACGAGCGCGTTCCCGGCACTGGCCACCGGAACCGGCGCCGGGCAGGACGTCAGCGGGACCCTCGCCCGCTCGCTGCGTGCCGTGCTCGTGCTGACGGGACTCTCCGTCGGCGTCCTCATCGCCGCGGCCCCGGCCATCGGCCCCTTCTTCGCCATCCTCGACGCGCGCCGCAGTGGCGGCGTGGCGAGCACCGCGGCCCTGGCGGCCCTGCCCGGCGCGCTCAATGCCTACGCCCCCGGACTCGTGGGTTTCGGTCTCATCGCGCTGCTGACGCGGGCGTTGTACGTGCGCGGCAAACCCACGGATGCCGCGCTGGCCGCCGCCATCGGCTGGAGCATCGCCGCGCTGCTGCCGCTCGCGGTGCTGGGCAGCGGGCAGGATCCGGGGCTCACCCTGCGGTGGCTGGGCCTGTCCTCGACGATCGGGATGACCGTGGCCGCGGTGGCACTACTGCTCCTGGTGCGGCGAACGTGGGGTCCTGCAGTGACCCAGGGCATCGGTCGAACGACGGGGGCACTCGTCGTCTCGGTCGCGCTCGCGGTCGCCGCTGGCGACGTCGTGACGCGGGGGAGGGCCCTCGACGACCTCGTGGAGACCATGGTCGTCGGGGCGGGCGCGGGGTTGCTGGCCCTGATGATCGGGGTCGTCGCGCTGATGGTCGGGGACCGCGCGATGATGTCGGAAGTCCTCACGCGCGGGAGGGCCAGGCGCCGTGGAAGGGGGCAGGAGTGAAGGTTCTCGTGGTGCTCGGGACGAGCGCCGGAGGAGTCGGTGCGCACGTCAAGGGGCTCATCGGGTCCCTCACTGGGCAGGGACACACCGTCGTCGTCGCCTGTCCGCCAGAGGTGGAGGAGCACTTCCACTTCGCCCGGGTGGCGACGACCACGGCATCCCTCGAGGTCGCTGACCGACCGCACCCGACCCGCGACGCCCGAGCCGTGCGCGACCTGGCACGACTGTCGGCGAAGGCCGACGTCGTGCACGCGCACGGACTGCGGGCTGCCGCCCTCGCGGTGATCGCCACCGCCCGCTCGGGGGTTCCCGTCGTCGCGACCCTGCACAACGCCGCGCCGTCGGGGGCGCTCACGTCGGCGGTCTACGGGGGGCTGGAACGGGTCGTCGCTCGGGGGAGTGACCTGGTGCTCGGGGTGTCGGCCGACCTCGTCGAGCGCATGCGGCGCCTCGGTGCCCGCCGCACCGGCCTCGCCGTCATCGCGGCACCGCCGCGACGAGAGGCCGAGCGCGACCGGTACGCCGTTCGATCCGAGCTCGGGATCGGCGGACGCACCTCCCTCGGGGTCGTCGTCGCGCGACTGGCGCCCCAGAAGGGGCTGCCGCTGCTCCTGGACGCCCACCACGAGCTCTCGACCCAGGGGCTGGACCTGCTGACCGTCATCGCCGGGGACGGGCCGCTGCGCGAGTCCCTCCAGGCGCGCATCGACGCCGAGAACCTCCCCGTGCGCCTGCTCGGCCACCGCAGCGACGTGCCGGACCTGCTGCGAGCTGCCGACGTCGTCATCTCCAGCGCGGTCTGGGAAGGCCAACCGGTCGGCATCCAGGAAGCCCTGCACGCCGGTGCGGCCGTCGTCGCGACGGATGTCGGGGGAACGGCCGCGGTCACGGGTGGTGCAGCGCTCCTCGTGCCACCGGATGACCCCCTGTCGCTGTCGCGCGCGATTCGTGACGTGGTGCTCCACGGATCGGTGCGTGATGACCTGCGCTCCAAGGCCGTCGAGCGCTCCGGCGAGCTGCCCACCGATGCGGATGCCGTGGCGGCGGCGCTCGGCGCCTACGCGTCAGTGCTCGGGCAGGGGCCCGACGGACGGTGAACCACCGGTCCGAAACGTGGGACCTCGCGACGCGCCGACCCAAGCCGTCCCGCAACCCCCGCGCCATGACGTACCGTTGAATCCCGTGGTGCTTCAGACGACGAAACAGATCTTCGTGACCGGAGGAGTTGCCTCCTCCCTCGGCAAGGGGCTCACGGCCTCCTCCCTCGGTCACCTCCTCCGGGCGCGCGGGCTGCGGGTGACGATGCAGAAGCTCGACCCCTATCTCAACGTCGACCCCGGGACGATGAACCCCTTCCAGCACGGTGAGGTGTTCGTCACCGACGACGGTGCCGAGACCGACCTCGACATCGGCCACTACGAGCGATTCCTCGACGTCGCGCTCAAGGGCAGCGCCAACGTCACGACCGGTCAGGTCTACAACCGGGTCATCCAGCGCGAGCGGCGCGGGGAGTACCTCGGCGACACCGTCCAGGTGATCCCGCACATCACCAACGAGCTCAAGGAGCGGATGCGCGCCCAGGCCGCCGGCTCGCCCGGGGTCTCGGATGCCGACGCACCGGACATCATCATCACCGAGATCGGTGGCACCGTCGGCGACATCGAGTCGCTGCCCTTCCTCGAGGCTGCCCGCCAGGTGCGCCACGACCTGGGCCGGGACAAGGTGTTCTTCCTGCACGTCTCGCTGGTGCCCTACCTCGCCCCGAGCGGTGAGCTGAAGACCAAGCCGACGCAGCACTCGGTCGCCGCCCTGCGCCAGGTCGGCATCCAGCCCGACGCCCTGGTCCTGCGGGCGGACCGCGAGATCCCCGAATCCATCAAGCGCAAGATCAGCCTGATGTGCGACGTCGACACCGAGGCCGTCGCGGCCGCCGTCGACGCCCCCAGCATCTACGACATCCCGAAGGTGTTGCACCGCGAGGGGTTGGACGCCTACGTCATCCGCCGCCTCGGGCTGACCTTCCGCGACGTCGACTGGACGGACTGGGACCTGCTCCTCGAGCGGGTCCACGAGCCCGAGCACGAGGTGACCGTCGCCCTGGTCGGAAAGTACATCGACCTGCCCGACGCCTACCTCTCGGTCACCGAGGCCCTGCGGGCAGGCGGTTTCCACCACGACGCCAAGGTCCAGATCCGGTGGGTCGCCTCCGACACCTGCGACACCGAGGCGGGGGCGCAGCGCGCCCTCGGCGGGGTGGATGCCGTGCTCGTGCCCGGAGGCTTCGGCGTGCGGGGTATCGAGGGCAAGGTCGGCGCGTTGCGCTGGGCCCGCACCCACCTCGTCCCGACGCTCGGGATCTGCCTGGGTCTGCAGTGCATGGTCATCGAGTACGCCCGCGACGTCGCCGGGATCGAGGGCGCGAGCTCGACCGAGTTCGACCCCAAGAGCACGGCTCCGGTCATCGCGACGATGGAGGAGCAGAAGGCGTTCGTCGAGGGTGCCGGCGACCTGGGCGGGACGATGCGGTTGGGTTCGCAGCGGGCTGCGTTGCTCGAGGGATCGGTCGTCGCCGGTGCGTACGGTGCGACGTTCGCCGACGAGCGGCACCGCCACCGCTACGAGGTCAACAACGACTACCGGCAGCAGCTCGAGGACGCCGGGTTGGTGTTCAGCGGCACCCACCCCGAGCTGGGGCTCGTCGAGTTCGTCGAGCTGCCGGCCGACGTGCACCCCTACTACGTCTCGACACAGGCCCACCCCGAGTTCAAGTCGCGCCCGACGCGGGCCCACCCGCTGTTCGCCGGTCTCGTCGGCGCGGCGATCGAGGCCCAGCGGGCCTCACGGCTCGTCGAGGTGGAGCGTCCGCGCCACCACGAGGCTGCCGACGCCCATGCCTGACGAGCTGCGTGACCAGCTCGCGTCACTGCCCGTGCGGTCGTGCGTGCGGTCCTTCACGGGCCACGTGTGGAACATCGTCACCGAGGACGTCGACCTCGGTGAGGGCGGGGTCGTGACCCGGGACTTCGTCGACCATCCCGGGGCGGTCGGCATCCTCGCCCTCGATGAGCAGGATCGCGTCGTGCTCGTCCAGCAGTACCGGCACCCGGTCGGTGCCTACGAGTGGGAGCTCCCGGCGGGTCTGCTCGACGTCGACGGAGAGGCACCGCACCTCACTGCGGCGCGCGAGCTCATGGAGGAGGCCGACCTCGAGGCGGCGCAGTGGCACCTGCTCCTCGACCACTACACGAGCAGCGGCGGGTCCAGCGAGTCCGTGCGGGTCTTCCTCGCCCGCGGACTCACCGACGTCCCGGTGGAGTCGCGCCACGCGCGCGACGGGGAGGAACTCGGGATGCCGGTGCGTCGCGTCCCGCTCGACGAGCTCGTGGAGTCCGTCCTCGCCGGCGACGTGCACAACGGCACCCTCATGGTCTCGGCCCTGGCAGCCCAGCGGCTGCGCGAGCGGGGCTGGGTCGGCACGCGCTCGGTCGACGAGCCGTGGCCGACGCGGCCCCGACGCCGCGGATGAGCGAGCGAGCCTTCGGGGACCGGTCGGCGGCGGCGCGGATGCCGTCGGCGGACCGGCGGTGCCCGTGCGGTGGCGTTCCTGCCGGGGCCGCGCTGAGCGCGTGCTGCGGCCCGGTCGTCGCCGGTGAGCTGGCGGCATCCACCGCCGAGGCGCTGATGCGCTCGCGGTACACCGCCTACGTGCTCGGCGACGGTGACCACCTCTTTCGCACCTGGCACCCCCGCACCCGCAGCGACGATGCCGACCCGGACCCGAGGGTTCGCTGGGAGGGGCTCAGCGTGCTCGACGTCGTGGCGGGTGGCCCGCAGGACACCGACGGCATCGTGGAGTTCCGCGCCCGCTGGGTCAGTGCCGACGACGGGCCGGTGCGGCGCGGGCAGCTGCACGAGCGCAGTCGCTTCGAGCGCCGCGCCGGCAGGTGGTTCTACGTCGAAGCCGTCGACAAGGCTTGACGAGACCTGTTCTCCTGCACCGCGCGCTGCCATACTCGGGCATCCCACGAGCCTGGAGGCCGCATGACCGCGTCACGAACCACCGTCGTCCGAGGGCTGGCCACAGCCGTCGGCATCGTGAGCCTGGTGAGTGTCACCGGGTTGGCCACCGCAGCGCCCGGTGACCCTGGCAAGCCGCGCTTCACCGCGGGCTCCGAGGGCGTGGGGGACAACTACTTCCCCTACTCGGGCAACGGTGGCTACGACGTCTCGCACTACGACCTGGCCATCGACTACACGCCTCCGGCACCCTCGCCGGCCCCCCTGGAAGGCCAGCTCTCGGGAGTTGCGACGATCGACCTCACCGCGACGGCCGATCTCGACCGGTTCAACCTCGACCTGCGGGGGATGACGGTCTCGGCGATGACGGTCAACGGCAAGCGCGCCACCGGCATCACGCCACCCGCGCCCGGTGCCGAGGTCGATGGAGCCGCGTACTGGCAGGTGCAGGACGACGCCGAGCGCCGGTGGGAACTCACCGTGCAGCCACGGCCCAAGCTCAAGAAGGGCCAGAGCGTCCGACTCGTCGTCACCTACGGGGGGACCACCACGCGCCCGACCGACATCGAGCAGGCTCCCTACGGCTGGTACACCACCCGGGACGGGGCGATCGTCGTCAGCGAGCCGGACGGCTCGATGACGTGGTACCCCGTGAGTGACCACCCACGCGACAAGGCCACGTACTCGTTCCGGATCACCGTGCCCGAGGGCAAGGTGGCGGTGGCCAACGGGCTTCCGGACGGCCCTCCGGTGACTGCCAACAGGCGCACGACCTGGTCGTGGGATGCCGTGGACGAGCAGGCCAGCTACCTCACGACCGCGTCGGTGGGTGACTTCGAGGTGCTCCCGGTGACGTACTCGGCGAGCGGGGTGCCCATCCACGACTTCGTCGACAGAAAGATCTCCGCGAGCCGGCGCGCCACGACCAACGCCAGCCTGGCCCTGCAGCCCCGGATGATCGACTTCTTCGAGTCGAGGTTCGGCCCCTACCCGTTCAGCGCGTTCGGCTCCAGCGTCGACAACGACAGCGTGGGCTACGCGCTCGAGACGCAGACCCGCCCGGTGTACTCCGGCTCAGCCAGTCAGGGCACCGTGGCGCACGAGCTGGCGCACCAGTGGCTGGGCAACGCCGTCAGCCCGAAGGACTGGAAGCACATCTGGCTCAACGAGGGCTGGGCCACCTACGCGACGTGGCTGTGGAACGAGGAGAACGGCATCCGCACCGCCCAGGCCGCCTTCGACTCCTGGTACGCCCCCGCCCGCACCCCCGCCTACTGGGCGCTGCCGATCGACGACCCGGGCCCGATGGGCCTGTTCGCGGGACAGGTCTACGACCGCGGCGCCGGCACCCTGCACGCCCTGCGGCTCAAGGTCGGCGACGAGGCCTTCTTCGCGGGCGTGCAGACCTGGGTTGAGCGCTACGACGACAGCACCGCGACGACGGCCGACTTCCAGGCCGTCTACGAGGAGGTGTCCGGCCAGGACCTCGACGGGTTCTTCCAGGAGTGGCTCGCCACCCCGGCCAAGCCCAGCTACCCGTAAGCCGAAGGAGCCGGTCGCGCTCACTGGTAGGAGACGAACCACGGTGTCGGGCTGACCTGCGCCATCGTCTGCTCCGGCGTGAGCATCGGCAGGTCCTCGTCCTCGAAGTTCTTCCACCCGAGCCACACCCCATCGGGCAGGTCGCGCCTGAGGCGCTTCCAGGTGGACTGCTTGGCACCCTGACGGCCCTGCCCGTCGGCGTGCACGAGCCACTGGATCTCGTCCAGGGTGGTGTCCAGGCGCTCCCGGTCGGTGATCATCGACGGACGGAACTGGTGGAGGGTGAGCACCTTGGCGGGCAGGTCGTGCTCGCGCACCAGCGCTGCCAGCCAGGCCCCCACGCGGTTGACCTCGTCGACCCCGACCGAGCCGATCTGGCGCAGGTGCTTCTGGTCGGGTTCCAGGCGCCATTCCGGGTCGAGGGCCAACCCGACGGACGGGCGGCGCAGCAGGGGTTCGTAGAACTTCGCCTGGGTGAGGAAGTCGGTGCGCCCGGGTTGCAGGTCGATGACGACGTAGATGCCCGCCTGCTCGGCCGCCTCGACCCAGGGGAGCAGCACCTCGATCGGGGTCCGTCTCGAGTACGAGCCGTCCTCCCCAGCGGCCTGGGACGCCACGCTGGCGATGAGCTCGAACGCCGGGATCACGGGTTCCTTGCTGAGGGCGGTGTACTCCTTCGCCAGCGACCGTGCGCGGCGAACCGCCTGGTCCGGGGGCTGCTCACCGAGCATCCCCAGGGCCTTGGTCTGCGGATGTCCGTAGAGCGCGATCATCCGGCGCCCCGGGAACGGGACGAAGCCACCACCGGGCAGTTCCACCGCGCGACGCACCGTGCGCACCCGCTGGGCAACCCGCTCCGCGGGGCCGAGGTCGGACCCCAGGGCGAGGGTCGGCCCGCTCCCGGCGCGCACCGGCCCCATGGCATCCGGGGTCGCCCGGACGTCGCCGTGCTGCACCGTGACCCGGTCGGCCCCTGCGGCGTCGGCCGTGGCAGCCACGGCTGGCGGGAGGGCACCGCCCGGCCTGAGCAGCACGACGGCTCCGTGTGCCTTCGGGCGCGGGGGCAACCCGGGAAGCGCCGCGACCGCCCCGGCATCCGACCCGTCCACGACGACCAGGCCCGCCGATGCGTCAACGCCCTCGGGCGCGCCGGCACCGACCCGAACCACCGTGCTCACACCGAGCCGGTCCAGCTCTGCGGCCAGACCCGGCCCAGCGACGAGCACCGGGAGGGCGTGGGCGGTGGCCAGTTCGGCCGCGGCCGCGACATCGGTGTCGGCACTCGCCACGACGACGACACCGGCGCGGTCGAGCAGGACACGCGAGGCGGCCAACGCCTGCTCGTGGGGGGAGGCGTCGACGTCGACGACACCGGCACGCTGGTCGGCGGCGACCACGAGGGACGTGGAGCCGGCATCCGGGTCGCCATCATCGCTGCCGCCGCTGCTGTCCGACGTGCAGGCCGTCGTCGTGGCGGCGACCGAGCCGACGACGAGCACGGCGGCCGCGCGCAGAGCGGTGCGGCGGGGGAGGGGCTGGTTCATTGGGGGGGCTCACGGTGGGGGCAGGGAGGCCCTACCACCCTGACACGGCTCGCCGCGGTTTCGGCCGTCGTGCCCACCCGGGATCGGGGGAACCCGTTCTGAGGTCACGCCGGACCTCCGTAGACTGAGGCGGCTCCACCGCACCCCACCCCGACCCGAGAAGGATCCCCCGTGCTCCGCACCCACGAGGCCGGCACCCTGCGTGCCGCCCACACCGGCCAGACCGTCACCCTCACCGGGTGGGTGGCAAAGCGGCGTGATCACGGGGGCGTGGCCTTCATCGACCTCCGCGACGCCAGCGGGGTCGTTCAGGTCGTGGCGCGCGACGAGGTGTTGACCGGTGCCGCCCACGACCTGCGCAGCGAGTACGTCGTCAAGGTCGTCGGTGAGGTCACCGCGCGCGAGGACCGCAACATCAACCCCGACCTGCCGACCGGCGAGGTCGAGGTCGTCGCCGGCGCCATCGAGGTGCTCAACGAGTCGGCGCCGCTGCCCTTCCAGGTCGACGAGCGCGTCACCGTCGGCGAGGAGGCCCGGCTCAAGCACCGCTACCTCGACCTGCGTCGCCCCGGCACCCGCTCGGCCGGTCACGCCATCCGGCTGCGCTCGAAGGTGAGCGCTGCCGCCCGACGCGTGCTCGAGGCCCGCGACTTCGTCGAGATCGAGACCCCGACCCTGACCCGGTCCACGCCAGAGGGTGCCCGCGACTTCCTCGTGCCCGCGCGCCTCGCCCCCGGCTCCTGGTACGCCCTGCCGCAGAGCCCGCAGCTGTTCAAGCAGCTGCTCATGGTGGCCGGGATGGAGCGGTACTACCAGATCGCCCGCTGCTACCGCGACGAGGACTTCCGCGCCGACCGCCAGCCCGAGTTCACCCAGCTCGACATCGAGATGTCCTTCGTCGAGCAGGACGACGTCCTCGAGCTCGGGGAGGCCGTCGTCCGCGAGATCTGGCAGCTCATCGGCGTCGACCTGCCGACGCCGTTCCGCCGGATGACCTACGCCGAGGCGATGCGTCGCTTCGGCTCCGACAAGCCCGACCTGCGCTTCGGCCAGGAGCTCGTCGAGTGCACCGACTACTTCGCGGACACCCCGTTCCGGGTCTTCCAGGCCGAGTACGTCGGCGCGGTGGTCATGCCCGGCGGTGCGAGCCAGCCGCGCAAGCAGCTCGACGCGTGGCAGGAATGGGCCAAGCAGCGCGGCGCCCGCGGCCTGGCCTACGTGCTCGTCCAGGAGGACGGCACGCTCACCGGCCCCGTGGCCAAGAACCTCTCCGAGACCGAGCTCGAGGGCCTCGCCGCGCACGTCGGCGCGCAGCCCGGTGACTGCGTCTTCTTCGCCGCCGGGAGCACCCGCTCCTCGCGGGCCCTGCTCGGCGCCGCCCGCCTCGAGATCGGCAAGCGCTGCGGCCTGATCGACGAGAACGCCTGGGAGTTCCTCTGGGTCCTCGACGCACCGCTCTTCGAGCCGGCGTCCGAGGCGGTCGCCGCCGGTGACGTCGCGGTGGGCTCGGGCGCGTGGACGGCCGTCCACCACGCCTTCACCTCGCCGAAGGCCGAGTTCCTCGACACCTTCGACACCGACCCCGGGCCGGCGCTCGCCTACGCGTACGACATGGTGCTCAACGGCAACGAGCTGGGCGGCGGGTCGATCCGTATCCACCGCCGCGACGTGCAGGAGCGCGTCTTCCAGGTCATGGGCCTGTCGCGTGAGGAGGCCCAGGAGAAGTTCGGCTTCCTCCTCGACGCCTTCGCGTTCGGCGCGCCCCCGCACGGCGGCATCGCCTTCGGCTGGGACCGCATCGTCATGCTGCTCGGCGGCTTCGACAGCATCCGCGACGTCATCGCCTTCCCGAAGTCCGGCGGCGGCTACGACCCGCTCACGGAGGCGCCGGCCCCGATCACCCCGGAGCAGCGCAAGGAGGCCGGGATCGACAGCCGGCCCCCGGCATCCGAGCCGCCTGCCTGACGGGTCCGCTCAGCCGAACCAGCGGCTGGTCCAGCGCATGCCGGTGGTGAAGCCCAGCCGTTCGTAGACGCGACGGGCCGAGTCGTTGTCGGCGAACATGCCGAGGGCGCAGGCCCCGGTCTGCTCGACGGCGCGGCGGGTGAGGTGCGCCGTCACGGCTGCGCCCCACCCGCGGCCGCGCTGCGAGGCGTCGACGGCGATCCCGGCGAGCGTGGGGGTGCCGGCCGCGCACGGCTCGCTGCACCCGGTGGCCAGCAGTGCGCCGGTGTGCGGGTCCCGCACGCCCACCCAGTACTGGTCCGGGCGGGCGAAGGGCTGGCCGTGGGTGCGCGGGCTGTGTGCGGCGAGGAAGGCCTCTGCCTCCTGCCTGCTGGAGGGGTCCAGGACGACGACGTGGTCCTCACCACGGACGGGCGCGGGGGAGGTGCTGGTCCACATCCAGTCCCACTCACCGCCCCGGGTGCCGAGGTCGAGGCGCGCCTCGACGAGCCCGACGAGGCCGCGCGGGACGCTGAGGTGGCGGTGGCCCTCGCCCGTGACGAAGGCCCGCACCGCCGGGTCGTCGAGCAGGATCGCCAGGCCGCCCTCGGTCGCGAGGGCGGAGCTGCCCGGGACCCCGTGGTCGGAGCGCCGGTGGAACAGCACCGAGGTCTGGCCGGCGTGGTCGACGGCGAAGGCGGGCCCGACGAAGCCGGCGCCGACGTCGAGGACCGCGACCGGATGCCGTGAGGTCGCCTCCTCGAACTCGGCGCGCGTCGTGAGGGTGCGGACCGCCGTCATTCGGTGATTCCCCATCGTTCGTGCAGGCGTCGCAGCGGTGCGGGGGCCCACCAGTTGGCCGAGCCGAGCACCGACATCGTGGCCGGGACGAGGAGCATGCGCACGAGGGTGGCGTCGATGACGATCGCCAGGACGAGGGCCACCCCCATCTGCTTCATGATGAGCAGGTCGCCCGCGGCGAAGCCGGAGAAGACGATGACCATGAGGAGCGCGGCCGAGGTGATGATGCGACCGGAGCGTTGCAGGCCCAGGGTCACGGCACTGCGGGTGTCGTGTCCCTGCTCGTGCAGCTCGACGATGCGGGAGAGCAGGAAGACCTCGTAGTCCATCGACAGGCCGAACCCGAAGGCCAGCACGAGGAGCGGGATGGTGTTCTCGAGCGCCCCGGTCGAGGCGAAGCGCAGCAACCCCTCGAGGTGGCCGTCCTCGAAGATCCACACGGTGACACCGAGCGCGGCCCCGAGGGAGAGCACGTTCATGACCAACGCCTTGATCGGGATGACCACGGAGCCGGTCATGAGGAAGAGCAGCACGAGGGTGGCGAGGACGACCAGCCCGGCAGCCCAGAGCGCCCGGTCGGCCACGGTGGCGCGGAAGTCGACGATGCCCGAGGCCTGGCCGACGACGTAGGCGTCGAAGGGGGCCCGGTCGCTGCGCAGCGAGTCGACGAGGTCGCGCGAGGCCTCGCCCGTGCCGGAGTCACCGGTCTGGAAGCCGACGGTGACGACGCCGTTGTCGAGCTCGCGGACCGGGTCGACGGACTCCACACCCGGTCGGTCGGCGGCGGTGTCGGCCCAGGCCTGCACCTCGGCGACCGGCGCACGGCTCACGAGCAGCACTTCGGCGCCGGCGAGCAGCGGGTAGCCCGCCCGGAAGTCCTCGTAGAAGGTGCGCTCGGGGGTGCCGACGGGCAGCAGCTCGGGGCCGGACGAGGTGAGCTCGAGGCGTAGCGCCGGGAGGGCCATGACGACGAGCACCGCCGAGACGGCCGCGATGACGACCCACGGCATCCGGTGCACGCGCTCGGCCAGGCGCGAGAACACGCCGACGTCCGAGGCGGTCTCCGTGCCGCGCTTGAGCAGGCGTCGGGCCCCGAGGACACACAGCGCCGGGATGAGGGTCAGCGCGACGGCCAGGGCGATGAGCACGACCGAGACACCGGCCACGCTCACCGCGCGGATGAACGGGATCTGCAGGACGAGCAGGCCGGACAGCGAGATGGCGACGGTGAGGGCGGAGAAGATGACGGTGCGGCCGGCCCGGTTCATCGTCGCCGCGGTGGCGGCGACCACCTGGGCGTGCGTGGCGTCGGTGGCCGGGGTGCCCTGGAGCAGCGCGCGCATCTCCTCGCGGAAGCGGGAGACGACGAGCAGCCCGTAGTCGATGCACAGGCCCAGCCCGAGCACCGTGACGACGTTGACGACCGAGGCGTCGAGGTCGAGCAGGTACGACAGCCCGAGGAGCGAGGCGAGTGCGCCGGCGATCGAGGCGATGGCGCCCAGGACCGGGAAGCCGGCAGCGAGGAACCCACCGAAGACGACGACCATGACGAGGAAGCTGACCGGAAGGGCGATGCCCTCACCGCGCTGGCCGTCGATCTTGACCTGCTCGATGATCCGGTCGACGAGGGAGCGCAGCCCACCGCGTTGGTCCCCGGTGGCGCCGGTGTCCTCGGCGAGGCCGTCGAACACGGCGTCGACCTGGTCGGTGGCGGCGGCCTCCTGCTCGGCGGTGTTGGCCTCGTCGAAGGTGACCACCGTCGCGAACCCGCCGGATGCCGGGTCACCGTCGAGCACGAACCGCAGCGCGTCGGGGGTGCTCGGGCCGCCCGGTACGACGAACGGGTTGACGGCGGATTCGACGTGCTCGATGGCGGAGAGGTCCTGCACCGCGGTCGCGGCGGCGCTCGCCACGGCCGGGTCGCTGAGGTCGACCCCGGTGAGCGTCTGGGTGTAGGTGCTGAACCCGCTGCCGCCGCCCTGGGCCAGCAGGTCACGGCCGTCCTGGTTCTCGCCGGCGACGACGATCTCACCGCTGTCGAGCCGGCTGAACAGGCTCGGGGTGCCGGTGGCGCCCAGGGCCACCGCGAACCCGACGACGATGAAGAGCACCCAGAAGCCCACGATGGCCTTGGCGTGACGGGCGACGTGGCGCCCCCACCGCTCCAGGGCGGGACTGCCGTGCCGGGCGCTCCTGCTCATGCGGCACAGCCTGCCAGAGCGCGCCCGGGTGGCTCAGTACCAGTGGGGGGAGCGGGACAGGAACGCCTCGTAGGCCCGGCACGGGCTG
>NZ_DAORSO010000005.1:23722-26322 GCF_035443565.1 Ornithinibacter sp.
TCAGTACCAGTGGGGGGAGCGGGACAGGAACGCCTCGTAGGCCCGGCACGGGCTGCCGTAGCGATCCTCGATGTAGCCGAGGCCCCAGCTGATCTGCGTCGCGGGGTTGGTGAGCCAGTCGCTGCCGGCGCTCGCCATCTTCCAGCCGGGTAGCGACTGCGGGATGCCGTACGCCCCCGAGCTCGGGTTCGTCGCGCTCCAGCTCCACCCGGACTCCCGGTGCCAGAGCGTCACGAGGCAGGTGAACTCCCCGGGGTCCCACCCGCGGTCGGCGACCATGGTGCGGGCGATCTCCTGCGAGGCACGGGCGCTGGTCCCTGAGGCCTGGACGCCGATCAGTGTTCCGCCGAGGCTGGCGGCGGCCTCCCGCAGGCTCGCGAGGTCGGCGGCCCCCTGCTCGAGCTCGGCGAGGCGCTCGCTGAGGGCCTCCTGGCGTTCGCCCAGCGCGGCGGCCTCCCTGCCGGCCTCCTCGGCGGCCTTCTCGGCGGCGGCACGGGTCGCCTCCGCGGTCGCGAGCAGGGCTGCCTCGCCGTCGCGTGCCGAGGTCACGAGGTAGTCCCGACGCTTCGCGTCGGCTGCGGCCAGCTTGGCGGCGTCGACGGTCTCGCGGGCCCCGGTGGCCTGGTGGTCCATGACGACGGACAGGTCGGACATCACGTTCGGGGGCGAGAGCAACAACGTGGTCAGGCTCTGCAGGTCGCTGCCCTGCATGTACATCAGGGCCGCGCTGCCCGACAGCGCCCGGTCGGCGGCCGCGCTCTCGCTCCTGGCTCGGGCCAGGTCGACCGTTGCCCGCCGGACGGCCTCCTCGGCGTCCGCGAGGTCCTTCGCGGCCTGCTCGTGCGCGGCAACGGAATCGGACACCGCACGCTGCAGGGTCTCGAGCCTGGCCTGGGCCTTCTCGACCTCGGCGGTGATCTCGGCGACCTCCTTGGCGACCGCCGCCGCCTTCGCCTCGGCCTGCGTGACCTCACCGGCGCTCGGGACGGTCGGTCCGGGGGCGGGAGCCGCCGCTGACGCCGAGGCAGCCGGTACGGCGAGGGCCACCGCCGCGGCCAGCACGGCGACAGAGCTCGCGCGGGTCCGCAGCGAAAGGCTCACCCGTGAATCATCCCCCGAGATCCGGCCGGTGTCACCCAGATGCTCGGGATTGGCCGCGACGAGCAGTTGCCCGCGGTGGGTCCGGGTGTGGGCGCTGCCGGATACCCTCACGACCGTGAGCCTCGAGGACACCGACCTGTTCGGCGCAGCAGCCGCGGACGCTGCGGGAGCCGACCACCCGGCATCCATCGCACCCCTCGCCGTGCGCATGAGGCCGCGCACCCTGGCGGAGGTGCGCGGGCAGGGTGACGTGCTGCGACAGGGCAGCCCGCTGCGCCGGCTCATCGAGGGCAGTGCGGGTGCGGCCGGCCCGATCTCGGCGATCCTCTGGGGCCCGCCGGGCACCGGGAAGACCACGCTGGCGCACCTCGTCGCCACCGCCGCCGACCGCGAGTTCGTCGAGCTGTCGGCGGTCACGGCAGGGGTCAAGGACGTGCGGGCCGTGATGCAGCAGGCCACCCGGGCGCGCCAGCTGTACGGCCGGCAGACCGTGCTCTTCCTCGACGAGATCCACCGCTTCACCAAGGCCCAGCAGGATGCCCTGCTCCCCGGCGTGGAGAACCGCCAAGTCGTCCTCGTCGCCGCGACGACGGAGAACCCGTCGTTCTCGGTGATCGCCCCGCTGCTGTCCCGCTCGATGCTCGTCACGCTCGTGCCGCTCACCGATGGCGACATCGCCGACGTCCTCGCGAGTGCGGTGGCGGATGAGCGTGGGTTGGCCGGCGCCTACCGCCTCGACGACGACGCCAGCGAGCACCTCGTGCGACTGGCCGGCGGCGACGCTCGGCGGGCACTGACCTTCCTCGAGGCGGCGGCGGGAGTCACCGAGGATGCCGTGGCGCCGGGCGCGCCCCGCCCGGACGTCCTGCCGATCACCCTCGCGCAGTGCGAGCAGGCCGTCGCCCACGCCGCCGTTCGCTACGACCGCACCGGCGACCAGCACTACGACGTCGCCTCGGCCCTCATCAAGTCCATGCGCGGCTCCGACGTCGATGCGGCGCTGCACTACCTCGCGAGGATGCTCGAGGCCGGCGAGGACCCGCGCTTCATCGCGCGGCGGATCGTCATCTCGGCGTCCGAGGACGTCGGGCTCGGTGACCCGACCGCGCTCCAGACCGCCGTCGCGGCCATGCACGCCGTCGCCCAGATCGGGATGCCGGAGGCGCGGATCATCCTCGCTCAGGCGGTGGTCCACAACGCCATCGCGCCCAAGTCCAACGCGGCCTACGTGGGCATCAACGAGGCCATCGCCGACGTCCGGGCCGGCCGCGGGGGCCCGGTCCCGGCGCACCTGCGGGGCAGCGGCTACGCCGGGGCGGCTCGCCTCGGTCACGGCAAGGGCTACGTCTACGCCCACGACGAACCGGATGCCGTCGCGGCGCAGCAGTACCTGCCCGACGACCTCGCGGGCACCACCGACTACTACCGCCCGAGCGACCGCGGCTTCGAGGCGCGGCTCCAGGAGCGCTGGACGTGGCTCAAGGGCCGCCTCGGACGCT